>NZ_JABXGF010000039.1:0-33559 GCF_025407985.1 Curtobacterium sp. C2H10
GCGCCGCGCCGCGCCGCGCACGCCGCGCCCCGGGCGCCGCCGCGCTTGGTGAGCAGATATGGTCGGGTCGCCGCGAGCGACCCGACCATTTCTGCTCACGAAGTCGGGCTCGCGCCGCCGCACCCCGCGTCACACGGGGTCACACGGCACGCCCGGGATCGACCGAACCTGGGAATCGTTGACCTCAACCATGGTTCAGGTCATACGTTGAGACATGGCCGCGGAGCCGCGGCCCTCCCCATCGAAGGAACGACCACGACTCCCATGCCCGACGCAGCACCGGCGAACATCGCGGACGCCTACAAGGCCGCCTTCCGTGGACACCCGGCCGGTGTCGCCGTCATCACCGCCGAAGGCCCCGACGGTCCGACCGGCCTCACCGCATCGAGCGTCGCGAGCGTGGCGATCGACCCGCCCGTGCTCGTGTTCTCGCTGTCCACGAACTCCGGGTCAGCCGGGGTCGTGCTCGGCGCCCCGATCTTCGTCGTGCACCTCGTCGACTCGCTCGGCGTCGCCCTCGCCCGTCGGTTCGCCTCCACCGGCAGCCCCGCCGCGGACGACCCGATCTGGGGCACCCTGCCGTCGGGTGACCGCTACCTGCCGAGTGCCGCGAGCGCCCTGCGCTGCCGGCCCCTCTCGACCACGCCGATCGGCTCGTCGACCGTCGTCGTCGCCGAGGTCCTCGACATCGTCGTCGGCCTCGAGCGGGGCGAGCCGCTGGTCTACCACAACCGGGAATTCCACTCCCTCACCGATCGTTCCCGGCTCTCGTGAGCCGCGGAGCACCATCCGCACACCACTGATCGAAAGGAACTCACATGGCTGAGTACACCCTGCCGGAGCTGCCGTACGACTACGCCGCACTCGAGCCGCACATCAGCGGCAAGATCATGCAGCTGCACCACGACAAGCACCACCAGACCTACGTGACGGGTGCGAACACCGCGCTCGAGCAGCTCGCCGAGGCCCGTGAGTCCGGCAACCTGGCGAACGTCAACAAGCTCGAGAAGGACCTCGCGTTCAACCTCGGTGGCCACGTCAACCACTCGATCTTCTGGACCAACCTCGGCCCGGACACGAAGGTCCCCGAGGGCGAGCTCGCCGCGGCGATCGACGAGTTCTTCGGCTCGTTCGAGAAGTTCCAGGCCCAGTTCACCGCCGTCGCCACGGGCATCCAGGGCTCCGGCTGGTCCGTCCTCGCCTGGGACACCGTCGGCCAGAAGCTGACCACGTTCCAGCTGTTCGACCAGCAGGCCAACGTGCCGTTCGGTCTCGTGCCGATCTTCATGCTCGACATGTGGGAGCACGCCTTCTACCTCGACTACCTCAACGTCAAGGCGGACTACGTCAAGGCCGTGTGGAACATCGTCGACTGGGAGAACGTCGCCGCGCGCTTCGCGAACGCGAAGTCGCAGAGCTTCGTCACCCTCTGAGACGGACGCAGCGGGTCACGGTCGTGACCCGGTGAACGACGGGAGGCGCGGTGCCGGCTGGCACCGCGCCTCCCGTCGTTCGTCGGTGCGCGTCGACCGCTCAGGCCGACTGGAAGTGGGCCCCGGCGACCAGCTTCTGCGCGATCGCGCGCAGCGCGGCGTCGGGCGTCGCCCGCTCGCGGTCGACGATCGTGCCCCACTGCACGCCCCGAGCCGCGAGGACGGCACCGCGGGCCGCCCGTTCGGCATCCACCGCGCCGTAGCCGTGTTCGGCGCACCAGGCGGCGATCGCGCTCACCTGCGCGCGGTGGAAGGTGCGCTCGCGATCACGGCCGTCGAGCGACTCGACCGATCCGAGCTCGAAGGTGAGCCGGGCGGCGAGGGAGCGCTCGGGGTCGTCGAGCCCGCCGAACACCGCGATGAGGTAGTCGGTCAGCCCGAGGTCGTCGGCGCCGGGGTCGAGCGTGACGTCGGAGACCGATTCCGCCAGGTGGTCCACCACGGCGTCGATCAGGGCTTCGCGCGTGCCGAAGTGGTACACGATCGGGTACGCGCTCGTCCCGAGCACCCGACCGAGGCTACGGACGGAGACGTCCTCGAGCTTGGTGTCCTGCAGGTGCTCGGCCACCTTCGCGATGATCGCCGGCTTGAGTGTCGGGTCGGGCTTGCGGGGCATGGCGTCTCCAACGAGCGTGATGGGCAGTACGCGACCGTTCACATACGATCACAGAGTATATTACTGACGATCGCCGGGAAACAGCCGGGAATCTATAACGGGTGCAAGGGATTTGTGGCGAGAAGCGGAGTTTTACTCGATTCCACGTAGGATGGGGCCGATGTCCATGCCTCCAGAGCGCCCTGTGGCCCCGTCGCGCCCCGAGGCACCCCGTGCCGGGCGGGCGGTCGCCGGACGCCGTCGCGGGGCGGGGAAGCGCTTCCTCGTCGTCGGCGACGTCCTGGACGGGGTGCTCGTGCACACCACGGCCGCGAGCATGGGTGCACACGACCCGGCCGCGGTCATCCGGCACCGACCGGTCGGCGCCGCGGGCAACACCGCGACCTGGCTCGGCTGGCTCGGCGCCGACGTGGACCTGGTGGGGCGGGTCGGCGTGGACGACGTCTACCGGCACGAGCGATCGCTCGCCGACGCCGGCGTCCGCGCGCACATCCGCTACGACGCCCGGACCGCGACCGGCGCCGTCGTGTCCGTGCGGAACGGGAACGGTCGGACCGCGATGTCCGATCCCGCAGCGAGCGGGGTGCTGTCGGCGGAGGACCTGCCGGTCGACCTCGTGGCGCGCGCGGACATCGTGCACCTGACCGGCTCGGCGATGCTCGGCGGAGGCGGTCCGGACCGCATCGCGGCACTCGTCGCCCAGGCCCGGTCCGGTTCCGCCCGGGTGTCCCTCGACCCCTCCTCCGCCGCGGTGGTGCGTGCGGTCGGTGCGTCGGAGTTCCTCGAGGCGCTCTCCGGCCTCGATGCCCTCTTCCCGAGCGAGGACGAGGCACTCGCGCTCACCGGAGCACCCACCGTCACGGAGGCGATCGAGTCGCTCGCCGACCGCGTGCCCCTGGTCGTGGTGACCATGGGGACCGAGGGCGTCCTGCTCGGGCGGCGTGGTCGGACGCCGCAGCGGGTGCCGATCACGCCGGCGACGGTGGTGGACACGCTCGGCGCCGGGGACGCGTTCGCCGCGGGGTTCCTCCGTGCGTGGGCGACCGATCCGGTGCGGGTCGCGGCGGCTGCGCGCGAGGGCACGCGGGTCGCGGCGCGGGCGCTCGGGTTCGTGGGCGGGCGTCCGCCGGTCTGACGCCCGCGCGTCAGCGCTCGCTGGGTTCGGCCGGTACCACCGGTCGCGGGGTCAGTGCTCGCTGGGTTCGGCCCGGACCACCAGGGTCTGCACGAGGCCGGCCGCGAGCGGCGCCAACCGGATCTCGACGCGCAGCCGACCGGCCGTCCCCGGCAGCCACCAGCGCAGGTGCGACGGGGCCTGGGACTCGTCGGCCACCGATTCCGCCCCGAGGTCGGCACCGACGGCCGCCACCGCCTCCGCGATGGCCCGGCGGCGTCGTTCGTACGGCACGTCCATCGCCACGTTCGGCGTGCAGATCGCATCGGCGAGCTCGTCGTCCCAGTGGGCCAGGAGGCGCGTCACGGCAGCCTGCGCCGCCCGCGTCGCGTCCACGGTCGGTCCGGTGCCGGGTGCACGGTCCGCCAGTGCGCCGCCCGCGGATGCACGGTCGGCCGCGGCGGTCGCGCGGGCGCTCGCGCGGGCGGTCAGCACGAGGTCGAGCGCCCGGTCCGCCGCCGCCGAGACCTTCGCCTGCGTGGCGTTCTCGAAGGCGACGACGCCGAGGCCGTTCCGGACCGACCACCGCATGTGCGCCGAGAACCCCGGGTACCCGCCGGAGTGCGAGACGAGCTCGCCGAACGCCGGGTCCTGCTCGACGAAGAGCCCGAAGCCGTAGGCCGTCGCGCGGCTCGAGGTCGGCACCACCGCTGCGGGCACGACCCGCATCGCCTGCTGCATGAGTCGGCGGTCGGCCGGGGAGACCGGTCCGGGCTCGGGCGTCTCGGTGAACGCCGACGCGAGGTGCCGACCCCAGCGGGCGAGGTCCGTGACCGTCGAGAAGAGCCCGCCGATCGACGAGAACGCGCCGGGGCCCGACATCGCCAGCGGCTCCCACGTGCCGACGCCCGCCCCGTCAGTGGCGGGCCGCACGCCCGTGACCACGTGACCGCGGGCGTCGTCGGCGCGGAAGACGGTGTCGCGCAGGCCGAGGGGGCCGAGGAGGAGTTCGGTCGCGACCTCGGGGAAGGGACGGCCGGCCACGACGGCGATCGCCCGGCCGAGCAACGCGTACCCGGTGTTCGAGTAGGCGAACCGGGTCCCTGGGACCGAGTCGAACAGGAGCCCCGCGCGCAGAACGTCGTCGAGCTCGGCGTCCGAGATCGACTCCTGCCGGTCGGCCCACGGATCGTCGGTCGGGAAGCCGCCGGCCATGGTGAGGAGCATGCGGAGCGTCGGCACGGGGGAGTCGGCGGTGGGCAGCACGACGTCGGCGAAGGCCGGGACGAAGTCGGTGATCGGCGCGTCCAGCCGGACACGGTCGTCCGCCACGAGCGCGAGCAGGGTGGCCGCCGTCACGCTCTTCGTGCAGGAGGCGATCCGGTACACGGTGTCGGCGTCGGGAGCGATGCCGTCGCCGCGGTCGCCGTGCCCGCCCGAGGCGACGAGCCCGGTGCGGTCGAACACGCCCCAGACGCTGCTCGGTGCGACGCCGCGTTCGACTCGTTCGCGGAACAGCGCGTCGACGTCCGCGATCACCTGCGGATCGATACCGCTCACGACCGGCGCATCCGGTCGTACGCGTCGAGTGCCCGCTGCCGGGTCTCCTTGAGGTCGAGCATGGGCTCCGGACGGTCTTCGTCGGCGGGGACCCAGCGGTGCACGTACTCGCGGTGCGGGTCGAACCGCTCGAGCTGCCGGTCCGGGTTGAACACCCGGAAGTACGGCGCCGCGTCGAACCCGGACCCGGCGACCCACTGCCAGTTCGCCGCGTTGTTGGCGGAGTCGGCGTCGACGAGGGTGTCCCAGAACCACTGCTCGCCCACGCGCCAGTCGACGAGCATGTTCTTCACGAGGAAGCTGGCCGTCGCGAGCCGGACCCGGTTGTGCATCGCACCCGAGTGCCAGAGCTCCCGCATGCCCGCGTCGACGAGGTCGAACCCGGTCGTCCCGGTCCGCCAGCGGTCGACCTCGGCGTCGGGGACGTCCCGCCAGGGGAAGGCGTCGAACTCGCGCCGGACGTTCACCGTGGTGATGTCCTCGCAGTGGAAGTACTCGTTCCAGTTGAACTCGCGCCAGGCCAGCTGCCGGAGGAACGCCGAGGCGTTCTTGCGCTGCTCGGGCTCGAGCTGGCCGTGCAGGCGGTGCCAGACCTGGTACGGACTGACCTCGCCCCACCGCAGGTGCGGGGAGAGGTCGCTCGTGGCGGCCATCGCGGGTTCGTCGCGCTGGTCGTAGTCCTCGAGCGCGTGGTGCACGAAGTGTTCGAGCCGCCGGTGCGCGCCCTGCTCGCCGGGTTCCCAGGCGTCCCGGAGACCGCCGGCCCAGTCGGGGTGCGTCGGCAGCAGGTCCCAGTCGTCGAGGTCGTCGCTCGCGACCCGGGGCGCCGCGGGGAGGTCACGCGGCTTGGGCAGCGGGTGGCGGGGCTCGGGCATCGCCTGGGCGGCACGCCAGAACGGCGTGAACACCTTGTACGGCTCGCCCTGCCCGGTGAGGACGGTCCACGGTTCCCAGAGCAGGCTTGCGGCGAAGCTGTGCGCCTCGGTCCCGCCGTCGGTGAGCGTCGACTTGATGCCGGCGTCGAGGTCCCGCTCGGCTCGGCCGTACCGGCGGTTCCAGAACACCGCGTCGGCGCCGGTGTCGGACACGAGCGCGTCGACGGCCTCGGCAGCGGGCCCGCGGCGGAGGACCAGTCGGGACCCACGTTCGCGGAGCTCATCGTCGAGCGCGGCGAGCGAGTGGTGCAGCCACCACCGTGCCGCAGCCCCGATCGGGCGGATGCCGGGGGACTGCTCGTCGAGGACGTACGCGACCGTGACGTCGCCGCCGTGTTCGATCGCTGCTCGGAGTGCCGGGTTGTCCGCGAGACGGAGGTCGTCGCGGAGCCAGACCAGGGCGCCGGTCACACCGTTGCCGCGTCGACGTCGGACGCCGCCCGGGTCGCGCCACGTCGGGGTGAGGCCGCACCCGCCGCGGTCCGGAGCTTCGTGCAGAGTTCGGTGAGCGTGCGCAGCTCGGCGTCGTCGAGGCCGGCACCGACCTGGTCGGCGATGGTCTGCGCGTGCTGGACGGCGACGGCGCGGTACACGTCGAAGCCGTGCGCGGTGAGGGCCACGATGACGCCGCGGGCGTCGGCGGGGTCCGGCTGCTTCTCGACGATGCCGCGCGCGGTGAGCCGGTCGACCAGGCGGCTGACGCTCGGCTGCGTCAGGAGCAGGTGGCCGGTCAGTTCGCGCATCCGGCAGCGGCGGCCGGGCTGCGTGGAGAGGTTGAAGCAGACGTCGTACTCGTTGAACGAGATCTCGCCGCCCGGGAAGTCGGCGTTGAGCGCGCGCATCACCGTGACCTGGGCGCGGAAGAGCGCTTCCCAGGCAGCGACTGCGGTCGCCTTCTCGCTGCGGCGTGGCTCGTTCACGGTCGCGCTCCCTCTGGTCGTACGGTCATGCCACACTACCGACGGCCTCGGACACGCGATGCTGCTGACGCGCAGCCGTGTCCCCCGGGACGCAACGAGGGCCGGTCATCACGGGGATGACCGGCCCTCTCCCTTGCACCAAGAGTGTCCTGCAATCACATTCCACAGGCGGTGCCACAGCAAACACCGTCTGCACGCACGACTGTATAACGAACGGGTAACGGCGCGCTACCGGACGCGGCGGTCGTTCGCTGCGAGTTCACCAAGAACGACCGATCAGGATCAGAAGAGGTCCGGCGACGGCGTCGAGGCGTAGCGCACGGCGACGTCGGCGTGGCGGTCGAAGCGGTAGCCGACACCGCGCACGGTGCGGACGATCTCCTCGAAGGCGCCGAGCTTCGAGCGGAGGCGACGGACGTGGACGTCGATCGTGCGCTCGTTCGGGGTCTCGTCCTCGCCGTCCGACCACAGGCCGTCGATGATCGCCGAGCGGTCGACGGTCTGGCCCTCGCGGAGGACGAGGAACTGCAGGAGCTCGAACTCCTTGTACGTCAGGGGAGCGGCTTCGCCGTCGAGCGTGACGCGCTTCCGGGAGATGTCGATGACGACCCCGGTCTCCTCCGGCTCGGGCTTCTCGGCCTGCTTGCGGGCAGCCACGGCGGAGCGGTCCTGCAGGGCGAGCCGGACGACGTCGACGTCACGGCCGCCGGAGCCCTCGGCGGCGACGGCCACGGCGGCGTACGTCTCCGAGGTCGGGACGAGCTGCGCGGTCAGGGCCTTGAGCTGCTCGACGACCGCAGCGAGGGTCGTGCCCGCCGCCGCTGCCTTCGCCTCGTCGATGCCGACGTAGAGGGCGAAGCCGCGTGCCTCGGTGCCCTCGGGCAGGGCACGGTTGCGCTGCGGGGCGACGACCGGGCTGGTCGGCACGCCGGTGGCGACGGGCGGTGCGACGGGCTCGCGACGCGGACGGATCGGGGTCACGGTGCCGAGGTCGGTCGGCGCGGGTGCGGCGGTGCGGAGGGCGGTGCGGGGCTGAGCGATGGTGAGCGACATGGCGGTTCTCCGGGCGATGTGGCTGCGGTGTCGAGGTGTGCCGCGGCCGTGTCGAATGCGTCGGTCCGGGTACGGCGAGTGCCGTGGGCCCTGCGGTCCTGCTGCGGACCGGGGCCGACCCGGGGGTACGGGGGACAGACCTCGTGACGTGGTGCGCGTCGTCGACGTGGTCGTCACCCGGGGATCACGCTCGCGCGACGGGGGTGGTGTCGCGGGGGATCCGGCTGGAACGGGTGCCGATCAGGCACACATTCGACAACGCATGACGGCCGTGGCCGGCATCATCATGCCGGCGGTCCCCTGGGCCTCGGAGAGGACGCGGGTGGACACGGTTGCAGTCATGGGACGAGTATCGGTGGGATACCAACGTCGTGTCAACCGTCCGCACGGACGGTGCGTTCTGCGAACGCACCGTCATGACGGACAGGAGGCGCGGTGCCAGCTGGCACCGCGCCTCCTGTCCGATGGTGGTCGCGTCTACTCGGCGAGACCGTAGAGACGGTCGCCCGCGTCGCCGAGGCCTGGAACGATGTAGCCGTTCTCGTCGAGCTTCTCGTCGAGCGCGCCGAGCACGATCGAGACGTTGCGGTCGCCCACGGCGGCCTCGACCGCGGCGAGCCCCTCGGGCGCGCCGAGGATGCAGACGCAGGTGACCTCTTCCGCACCGCGGTCGAACAGGAAGTCGATCGCGGCCGCGAGGGTGCCGCCCGTCGCGAGCATCGGGTCGAGGACGAAGCACTGCCGGCCGGAGAGGTCGTCGGGCAGGCGCTCGGCGTAGGTCTGCGGCTCGAGGGTCTCCTCGTTGCGCGCCATGCCGAGGAAGCCGACCTCGGCCGTCGGGACGAGCTTGACCATGCCCTCGAGCATGCCGAGCCCGGCACGCAGGATCGGCACGACGAGCGGGCGCGGCTTCGCGATCGAGACGCCCATGGTGTGTGCCACCGGGGTGTCGATCGGCGTCGCGGTGACCCGGACGTTGCGCGTCGCCTCGTACGCGAGGAGCGTGACGAGCTCCTCGGTGAGGGCGCGGAACGTGGGGGACGGCGTCGTACGGTCGCGGAGCACCGAGAGCTTGTGGGTGATGAGCGGGTGGTCGGCGACGTGGACTCGCATAGGGTCGAGCCTACCGTGCTGCCGACCGCCAGGAGGTTCCGTGGAAGCACCCGCCGCCCGCCCGTTCGTCCCCGCGATGGAACGCGCGCTCGACGAGGCCCGCGCGTGCCTCGCGACCGGGGACGTCCCGGTGGGGGCGGTCGTCCTCGACCGGGACGGCGCGGTCATCGCCGTGGGCCGGAACGAGCGCGAGGTGCGACAGGACCCCACGGCGCACGCCGAGGTCCTCGCGCTCCGGGCGGCCGCGGCGGCGATCGGCGACTGGCACCTCGAGGAGCACACCCTGGTGGTGACGCTCGAGCCGTGCCCGATGTGCGCCGGTGCGGTCATGGCGGCCCGGGTGCCGCGGATCGTGTTCGGCGCGTGGGACCCGAAGGCCGGCGCGAGCGGGAGCGTCTACGACGTCGCGCGGGACCGCCGGCTGCCGCACCGGTCCGAGGTGATCGGCGGGGTGCTCGAGGGGGAGTGCGCCGCGCTGCTCGACGCGTTCTTCGCCGAGCGTCGCTGACCTGTGGGCGTCACTTCCAGAGGACCGCGACGAACACGTTGACGATCGCGAGCGCCCCGGCCGAGTGGAAGAACGGCAGGGCGGCCTTCGCCGTCGCGGTGCCGGCGTCCGCCCGCTTCTGACGCGCCCGCGCGACGAGCGCCAGCACGAGCGCGACCGCCGCGATGACGAGCTTCACGCCGAGCTTGACGTGGTTCGCGCCGCCGTCCTGCGTCGCGTCGATGATCCCCATCATCCCGAGGCCCGTGACGAGCTGCACGACGAGACCGGTGATCGGCCAGGAGGTCTGGAAGCCGCCCTTGCGGCGGACCTGCACCAGGAAGGCACCGATGACGGCAGCGAGACCGAGGAAGTGGAGGACGAGCAGGATGCTGAAGAGCGCCGACATGTGACCATCGTGGATGACCGGCCACGGCGCTCGCCAGCAAGGTTCCCCTTAGTCTGCGGCGCGGATCACGATCGCCTCGGTCGGCGGGCGGGGGCCCGTCCGGAGCACGTCGGGTTCGACGTAGATCACGCGTGCGATCGGCACCGCCTGGCGCACCCGGTGCTCGACCGTGTCGATGCCCGCGGCGACGTCGCCGAGCCGTCGGTCGCCGTCCACCGCGACCTTCACGCCGACCATGAGCTCGTCGGGGCCGAGGTACAGGGTCTTGATGTGGATGATCGAGTCGACCTCGGGACCGTCGAGCACCGCCTGCTTGATGCGCTCGACGTCGGCCGCGGTGGCACCCTCGCCGACGAGGAGGCTCTTCGTCTCGATGCCGAGCACGACCGCCACGGCGATGAGCAGCGCGGCGATGAAGATCGTGCCGATCGCGTCGAACACGCCGTTGCCCGTGATCGCGGTGAGGCCGACGCCGAACAGGGCGAAGACGAGGCCGAGCAGCGCCGCGGTGTCCTCGAGCATCACGACGGGGAGCTCCGGGGCCTTGGCGCGGCGGACGAACTGCACCCAGCTCTGCCGGCCCTTCTGCGGACGTGCTTCCTTCAGTGCGGTGCGGAGGGAGAAGCCCTCGAGCCCGATCGCGATGACGAGCACCACGAGCGGCAGCCACCAGTTCTCGAGCGGGTGCGGGTGGGTGAGCTTCTCGATGCCCTCGTAGAGGGAGAACACCCCGCCGACCGAGAACAGGATGATCGACACGACGAACGCGTACACGTAGCGCTCACGCCCGTAGCCGAACGGGTGCTCCTCGTCGGCGGCACGCCGGGCCCGACGGCCGCCGAGGAGCAGGAGGAGCTGGTTGGCGGAGTCGGCGAGCGAGTGGACGCCCTCGGCCAGCATCGACGCGGAACCGCTGATCGCCGCGGCGATGAACTTCACGATCGCGATCCCGACGTTCGCACCGAGTGCGGCGAGGATCGCCCTCGTGCCTCCAGAAGCGCTCACAGCTGTCCCCTTCTCCCGATCTGTTGGACGATCCTAGGCGAGGGCGCTCGGTAGGGTCTGGGGCATGACGATCGAACTGCCCCGCACCGCCCTGCTCGGCGTCGGCTCCATGTCCGGCGCGGTCCTCGACGGCCTGCTCGCCGCCGGTCTCGACCGGGCCACCGTGACCCTGACGACGAAGTCGGAGCAGTCCGCCGCGGCACACCGGGAGCGCGGCCTGGACGCCACCGCCAGCGACACCGACCCCGACGCGAACCGGGCAGCGGTGCGCGGCGCGTCGCTCGTCGTGCTCGGGGTGAAGCCCTACGCGATCGGTGACCTGCTCGACGAGGTCTCGGCGGACCTCGAGCCGGGGACCGTCGTCGTGAGCGTCGCCGTGGGGACGACGACCGCGAGCATGGAGGCGAAGGTGCCGGCCGGTGTCCGGGTCGTCCGAGCGCTCCCGAACACGCCGATCGGCGTCGGGCACGGGGTGACCGGGATCAGCGCCGGAGCCTCCGCGGACGCCGACGCCGTCGCGCTCGCGTCCTCCGTGTTCGACGCGTCCGGTGTCGTGATCGAGGTGCCGGAGTCCCAGCTCGACGCGCTCTCCGCAGTCTCGGGCTCCGGGCCCGCCTACGTCTTCCTCCTCGTGGAGCAGTGGCAGCAGGCCGCCGAGTCGCTCGGGTTCTCCCACGACCAGGCCGAGGCGATGGTGCAGGGGACGCTCCGCGGTGCCGTCGAACTGCTCGCCGCCTCCGGCAAGGAGCCCGCCGACCTGCGGAGGGCCGTCACGAGTCCGAAGGGGACCACCGAGCGTGCCGTCGCGGTGCTGCAGGACGCCGATCTCGCGGGGACGTTCGAGCGGGCGTCCCGCGCGGCGATCGCCCGCGCCGAGGAACTGGCGAAGGGCTAGCGGTCGTCCCGGCACGTCCGGCCCGGACCATCGCCCAGACGACGAGCACCCCGGCGAGCACGGTGAGCACCGACCCGCCGATCGTCACCGCGTGGTCGAACGCCACACCCTGGGCGTGGGTCCACGGCGTCGCGGTGAGCGACCCGGTGAACACGGCACCGAGCACCGTGCCGGCGATCGCCACCCCGACGGCCGAGGCCACCTCGGAGGAGGTGTCGACGAGGGCGGCGCCGATCGTCGTGCGGTCCTCCGGCAGCCCGCGCAGGACGTTCGTGCCGGCGACCACCCCCACGACCCGCATGCCGGCGGCGACGAGCACGAGCGCCAGGGCGATCCACCCGTAGCCGAGCGGCCCGAGCACCGTGTACACCGCGAGCCCGACGACCACGGCGGCCGCGCTCGACCAGGCGGCGTGCCCGAGTCCGACGCGCCGGACGAAGGGTCCGACGAACCCGCTCCCGGCCACGAGCACGGCGACCTGCGGGAGCATGCCGATCGCGGCGAGGGCGGGCGGCCACCCCCAGGCGAGCTGCAGGTGCAGCGTCACCAGGTAGCCGAGGCCCGCGACCGCGAGGCCCGTGGCCGCCTTGTACGCGAGGCCGCTCGAGACCAGCGGCCGGGCGACGAGCGCGAGGTCGAGCAGCGGGTGCTCGACGCGGCGCTGTCGCACGGCGAACCAGACGCCGCCGCCGATCGCGCCGGCCGTGGCCGCCCAGGCCGTCCAGTCGTCGAGCCCACCGTCGGCGAACCGAGTCGGCGCGACGAGGGCGAGGACGATCGTCACGGTCCCCAGTCCCGCTCCGGTCCAGTCCACGGGAGCCCGGTGCAGCCCCGCCGGGTCGTCCGCGGCGACGCCGACGCGGATCCCCACGAACGCGAGTGCGGCGATCGGGACGTTGACGAGCAGGAGCACCTGCCAGGGCGCGACGGCGAGGACGAGTCCCCCCACCGTCGGTCCCACCGCGAGCCCGACGAGCCCGACGGTGGAGATCACCGTGATCGCCCGGACCCGCCGCTCGTCGTCGTCGAAGAGCCGGAACGCGAGGGCCATCGACCCGGGGGTGGTCATCGCCGCCGCGATCCCGGTGGCGACCCGGACGGCGATCAGCTGGTCGGCGGTGGTGACGAACGCGGTCGCGAGGCTCGCCAGCCCGAGGAGCACGAGCCCCACGAGCATCACCCGGCGTCGACCGTACCGGTCCGCGACGGCACCCGCGGCGAGCATGAGCCCGCCGAACACCACCGAGTACGCCGTCGTGACCCACTGCAGCCCGGTCGCGCCGACCTGCAGCTCACGACCGATCGTGGGGAGCGCGACGTTCAGGACGGAGTTGTCGAGCATCTCGAACAGGAAGACCGCGGCGAGCCCGGCGAGGGCGACACGCGATCCGCGCAGGGATCGGGGAGAGTGGGGGGACCGGACGGCGTTCATGCGTCTATGTTAAGCAAGTAAACTGAGTGAGTCAACCAACAAGGAGTCCGTATGCCCAGGAGTGCGCCCCGCGGCGGGCCGGAGACCCGTGCGCGGATCGCCGAGACCGCGTCCGGGATGTTCGCCGAGCACGGCTTCGACGGCGTCACCGTCGCGCAGGTCGCGAAGGCCGCCGGGGTCTCGAGCGTCACGGTCTTCAAGCACTTCCCGCGCAAGGAGGACCTGTTCCTCGACCGCTCCGCCGAGACGGTCGCGCTGTTCGTCGCAGCCGTCGAGGACGTGCCGCGTGACGAGGCGCTCGACGCGCTCGAGGCGCTCGCACTGCGCCTGGTCGACGAGCGCGCGCCGGTCTCCGGGCTGGCGCCCGGCGCGCACGCGTTCTTCCGGACGATCGCCGACTCGTCCGCCCTGCAGTCGCGCGCGCTCGAGCTCGTGGCGGGGGCGCAGCGCGCGCTCGGAGACGCCGTCGGCGACCGACTCCTGGCGGCGCTCTTCGTCGCCGGCTACGCCACGGTCTTCGTCGGGACGGCACGTGCCGTCCTCGCGGGGGAGGACGAGGACACCGTCGTCACGGCGCACCGCGCCGGGCTGGAACGGCTCTTCCGCGCACTCCGGGACGGCGTCGCGTCCGCGACGTGACCGGCTGACGGACTGGAGGGACGGTGCGGGCCCGCCCCGCGCCTCCTGTCCGTCCCGTCCTCACTCCAGGGCGGCGAACCGTTCCAACGCGCTCTCGGTCCCCGAGACGATGATGACGTCGTTCTGGCCGATCACGCTCTCCGGCGTCGCCGGGACGAAGGCCTCGCCGGGGGTCTTGATGCCGAGCACGGTCAGGCCGAAGCGGGTGCGGATCACCGTGGTCGCCAGGTCCTTGCCACGGACCGACGCCGGCGGGAACATCTTGACCACGGCGAAGTCGTCGTCGAACTCGATGAAGTCGAGCATCCGGCCGGACACCAGGTGTGCGGTGCGCTCGCCGGCCTCGCGCTCGGGGTAGACGACGTGGTTCGCGCCGATCCGGGACAGGATCGTGCCGTGCGACCTGCTGATCGCCTTCGCCCAGATCTGCGGGATGCCGAGGTCGACGAGGTTCGCGGTGATGAGCACGCTCGACTCGAGGTCGCTGCCGGTCCCGACGACGGCGATCGGGAAGTCCTGCGCACCGATCTGCCGCAGGGCGTCGATGTCGGTCGCGTCCGCCTGCACCGCGTGCGTGACGCGGTCCGACCACTTCTGCACGAGGCCGGCGTCGGTGTCGACGACGAGGACCTCGCGGTCCTGCCGCTCGAGCTGCCCGGCGGTGGCGGCACCGAACCGTCCGAGGCCGATGACGAGCACCGGAGCATCGTGGCTGACGGCGCCGAGCGGGTGCGGACGGTTGCGGTCAGCCAACGATCGGCCTCTCCTCGGGACGGCGGAACAGTTGCCGGCTCTGGCTGGCGGCCAGTGCAGCGGCGATGGTCACTGTACCGACACGGCCCAGGAACATCGTCGCCGCGAGCACGTACTTGCCGGACTCGGGCAGGTTCGCGGACACCCCGGAGGACAGCCCGCACGTCGCGAACGCCGAGATGACCTCGAACAGCACGCGGTCGAGGGACTCGTGGGTGATCTGCAGGAGCACGACGGTCGCGACGGCCACGATGGTGGCGCCCCAGAGCACGACCGCCACGGCCACGCGCAGGACGTCGCTCGGGATGCGCCGGCCGAACGCCTCCATACTCTGGCGCCCGCGGGCCTCGGCGACGGCGGCGAGGAACAGGACCGCGAGCGTCGTGACCTTGATGCCGCCGGCGGTCGAGGCCGAGCCGCCGCCGATGAACATGAGCATGTCCGTGACGAGCAGGCTCGACCCGTTCAGCTGGTCGAAGTCGACGAGGGAGAACCCGCCGGACCGGGTCATCGTGGAGAGGAAGAGGGCCTGGAACGCGGTGCGACCAGCGCCCTCCTCACCGAAGGTGGTCGGGTTCGATGCCTCGAGCGCGATGTACACGGCGGCGCCGCCGACGAGCAGGACCGCGCTCGTCGCGAGCGTGAGCTTCACGTGGATCGGCCAGCGGCGGGGCGTGCGGAGCTGCTTCGTCAGGGCACGGATCACCGGGAAGCCGATCGAGCCCGCGACCACGCCGACCATGAGCAGCGAGAGGAACCAGTAGTCGTGCGCGAACGGGGTGAGTCCGCTGGCGTTCGGCGCGAAGCCGGTGTTCGTGAACGCCATCGCCGCGTAGTAGAAGGAGTCCCCGACCGCCGTCCAGAAGGGCATCCCGGCGATGAGGACGGACGGCAGCAGGAGGAGCCCGAGGACGATCTCGATCGACAGGGTGCTCACCGCGACCGTCGCGAGCAGGGTGCCGACCTCACCGAGACGGACGGCCTGGCCCTCGGGCACGGCGCCGTGGTGGGTCCGCAGGGGGTTCGAGTCGCCGGCCGCCATGAGCTTCGCGCGGAGTCCGAGCTTCCGGGTGACGAAGAGGCCGAGGATCGAGGCGAACGTCAGGACGCCCACGGCCCCGATCTGCGTGCCGATCACCACGAGGGTCTTGCCGAACACCGACCAGTGCGTCGCCATGTCCACGGTGGCGAGCCCGGTGACGCAGACCACCGACGCCGCGGTGAAGAGGGCGTCCGCGAAGTGCGTCGAGCGTCCGTCCGCCGCGGCCCACGGCGTCATGAACAGGCTCGTGAAGACGAAGATCAGGGCCACGAAGACGACGATCGCCAAGCGGGACGGCGACGAGCGGAGGGCGGTGCCGAGACGGGACGGCCGTCGACGGGTCGCTCCCGCCGAGCGGGACGGCGGCTCGTGTCGGTCGAGCATCGTATGCCTCCGTGGACATGGGCGGGACGGTTCGTCATGGTACATCCGTGACGCCCCGGCTAGCCTTGCCCCATGGCCGACATCTTCAGCGTCGTGGCGGACCCCACCAGGCGTGAGCTGCTCGGGACGCTCCTGTCCGCGTACGGCTCGGACGTCACCGGCGGCGAGCTCAGCGTCGGCCAGCTCGTGGAACGCCTCGGCGTCAGCCAGCCGACCGTGTCGAAGCACCTGCGCGTGCTCCGCGACATCGGCCTCGTGACGAGCCGCGAAGAGGGGCAGCACCGCTACTACCGCCTCGACCCGGAGCCGCTCGTCGGCATCGAGGAGTGGGTCCTCCCGTTCACCGGCGCGGTGGACGCCGACGGCACCCCGGCCACGACGGCCTGGACGCTCGACGGGCAACCGGTCTCGGTCCGACGCTCCGGCACGGCGGGCAAGGCCACGGTCGAGGTCGGCACCGAGCTCGGCCGCGTGATGGCCGAGGCGTCCTACCGCGCGACCGCGGCGCTGTCCGGCGCGCAGCAGGGCTGGGAACGGGTCGTCGACCGCAGCCGGAAGCGCTTCACGCGTCGCGGCGACGAGGACTGAACGGGACCTGGACACCGGGTCGCACCGGCCCCTACAGTTGCCAGTGACCACACAGGTCACACCGATTTCCCGAAGGCGGACCATGACCGGCAGTTTCGACGACGTGCGCTTCCTCACCGTCGCTGAGGTCGCCGAGATGATGCGCGTCTCCAAGATGACCGTCTACCGCATGGTCCACGCGGGGGAACTCCCCGCCATCCGCTTCGGCCGGTCCTTCCGCGTCCCGGAGTCCGCCGTCGCGGACGTCCTGCGCGGTGGCATCGCCGACGTCGGATAGGCGGGTCCGAACCGGCCCGTTCGACATCGCGTCAGGCCTCCGCTAGACTCGGCGGGGTTGTTTTTCCGCGGTCTCGTTGGCCCGGTGTCCACACAACATCAGTCCGAGTGAGGTCCGTATGGGTTCTGTCATCAAGAAGCGTCGCAAGCGCATGGCGAAGAAGAAGCACCGCAAGCTGCTTCGCAAGACGCGCCACCAGCGTCGCAACAAGAAGTAGGCCCCGAGCCTGCAGCGTCATGCCCCGGTTCGCCGGGGCTTTCGCGTTTCCGGGGGCGGATATGGTGGTCCCATGCCCGCCGTGACCCTGCTGACCAAGCCCGGCTGCCACCTCTGCGACGACGCCCGACCGGTCGTCGAACGCGTCGTTGCCGAACACCCGGGGACGACCCTGCAGGAGCTGTCCATCCTCGACGACGACGCCCTCCGCCTGGAGTACGCGGAGGACATCCCGGTCGTCCTGGTCGACGGGCGTGTCCACAGCAACTGGCACGTCGACGCCGATCGGCTCCACCGTGCCCTCGAGAAGGCCGAGGCCCGCGCATGATCCACCACGTCGTCTCCTGGACCCTGCGCGAGGACCTCGACCGCGCACAGTCCGTCGAGCGGATCCGCGAGCTCCTCGTCGGGCTGATCGGCACCGTCGACTCGATCCGTTCCCTGCAGGTCGTCGAGAACGTCGCCTACCCGGGGAAGAACCAGGACGTCGCCGTCGTGGCGACCTTCGACGACCTCGCCGGCCTCGACGAGTACCAGGTGCACCCGCAGCACCAGGCCGCGGCAGCCGAGATCCGTGGCCTGGTCACGGGGCGGGCGGCCATCGACTGGGAGAGCTGAGCCGCGCCTCCTGGCCCGCGCCGCGCCGCGCCGCGCGCCTCGCTCGCTTCGTGAGCAGAAATGGTCGCCTCCCGACTCGGGAAGCGACCATTTCTGCACACGAAGGCCGGCGGCCGTGCCGCGGACTACGGGGTGAGGCGCGTCGGGCCGCGGAACAGGTACGTGACCTCGCGGATGGACGGCTCGTGCAGCGCGAGCATGAGCACGCGCGCCAGGCCCATGCCGAACCCACCGTGCGGCGGCACGCCGTAGCGGAAGAAGTCGAGGTACCAGCCGAGCTCCTCGGGGTCGAGGCCCTTCTCGACGGCCTGTGCCGTCAGGGTGTCGACACGGTGCTCACGCTGTGCACCCGTGGAGATCTCGGCACCGTTGAACAGCAGGTCGTAGCTGTTCGTGAGCGTCGGGTCGTCGGCGTGACGCATGTGGTAGTACGGGCGGATCGACGCGTCGTAGTCGGTGACGAAGACGAACTCCGAACCGTGCGTCTCCTTCGCCCAGGCGCTCACGCGGCGCTCGCCCTCGGGGTCGAGGTCACCGTCGGCGCGGACGACCTCGTAGCCGCTGTCGGCGACGATCTTCCGGGCCTCGGCCAGGGTCACGCGCGGGAAGGGTGCGGTCGGGACGACGAACTCGAAGCCGAAGACCGCTTCGATCTCGGTGCCGTACTTCTCCTTGACGGCGGTGAAGCCGGCGACGAGGAGCTCCTCGTGCATGGCCATGACGTCCTCGTGCGACTCGACCCACGAGATCTCGGCGTCGACGCTCGTGAACTCGGTCGCGTGGCGGCTCGTGAACGACGGGTCCGCACGGAAGGCGTCGGCGATCTCGAAGACCGCGCCGAAGCCGGCCGGCTGCGCCATCTGCTTGAAGTTCTGCGGCGACTGCGCGAGGTACGCCGTCGTCTCGAAGTACTCGAGCTGGAAGAGCTCGGCACGCGACTCGGACGCCGAGGCCATCAGCTTCGGGGTGTGGATCTCGATGTAGTCACGCTCGACCCAGTACGTGCGGAACGCGTGCTCCATCGTCGTCTGGATGCGGAAGATGAGGTTCTGCTTGCGGTTGCGCAGGTCGAGGAAGCGCCAGTCGAGGCGCTTGTCGAGCGAGGAATCGTCCGCGATCGGGGTCTCCGGGACGGCGGCGCTGATGACGGTCAGGTCGCCGACCTTGACCTCGAGCCCGCCGAGCTTGACGCGCTCGTCGTGCTTCAGGGTGCCCTGCACGTGCACGAAGGTGCCGTGCGCGAGGCCGGAGATCGCCTCGGTCGTCGCGAGTGCGGCGGCGGAGGCGTCGTCGCCCTCGACCGCTTCGCGTGTGGCGGGGTTGACGAGCTGTGCGGCGCCGGACTCGTCACGGAGGACGACGAACTGCACCTTCTTCTGGTCTCGGACGGTCTCCACCCATCCGGCGACGGAGACGGAGCCGTCGGGGCGTGCGGCGAGGTCGGCGATGCGGGTGCGTTCGATCACGGTGGTCGAGTCTACCGGTTGCGCCTCGGGCGCCGTCGTCGGGTGCGTTCGTTCCTCCACAGGTCGGCTGGCGTCCGGCATCGTCCACAGGGTGGGCCCGGAGGTGCGGGCCGGGTCCGATGTCTCCGTAGCGTTCCTGACGTGGCCGGGTCGCGAGCTGGAGGGAGGCCCCGCACGACGGCACGGGTCGAGGGGCTCGCGGCCCGGCCGCCCGCGGCGGGGGAGCTGTCACGGGAGTGAAGCGCGCAGGCTGCCGAGCGTCCCGATGAACTCCTCGGCCATGCCCGCCCGCTCGATGAGCTTCGCGTGCCGCGCCCGCGCGTCCACGAGGAACTCGTCGAGCCGTGCGGCCAGCGCTGGCGCGTCCCCGGGGTCCTTCGCGGCCAGACCGTCGACGACCCGGAGCAGCTCGGCCATCTCGTCCAGCGTGAACCCGAGCGGCTTCATCCGCCGGATCACGAGCAGCCGTTCGAGGTCCTGTTCCGTGTAGACCCGGAACCCGCCGGTCGTCCGTCCGCTCGGCACGAGCAGCCCGACCTCGTCGTAGTGCCGGATCGTGCGGAGGGACATCCCGGCGCGGTCGGCCAGTTCGCCGATGTGCATCGTGGTGCTCACGGGGACGACTCTACCCTCACGTGAGGGTAGAGTTCAGGGCGATGTCCGTGACCACCCACGCTCCCACCGCTCCGAGCGTCCTCAGCGCCCTGCGTTCGCCCCGCCTCCTCACGCGCGAGGTCCTCGCCGGGATCGTCACCGCGCTCGCGCTCATCCCCGAGGCGATCTCCTTCTCGGTCGTCGCCGGGGTCGACCCGGCGGTGGGGCTCTTCTCGAGCGTCGTCATCGCCGTCGTGATCTCGATCGTGGGCGGCCGTCCGGCGATGATCTCCGCCGCTGCCGGGTCCGTGGCGCTCGTGATCGCCCCGCTCGTGCGCGACCACGGGATCGCGTACCTCGTCCCGACGATCGTCCTCGGCGGCCTCATCCAGATCGTGCTCGGCTTCCTCGGGGTCGCCCGGCTGATGCGGTTCATCCCGCGCAGCGTGAACGTCGCGTTCGTGAACGCCCTCGCCATCCTGATCTTCACCGCGCAGCTGCCGAACTTGTTCGGGCCGGACGTGCCGGCGGTGGTCTGGGCGCTCACGGCGCTCGGCGTCGCCGTCATCATCGGGTTCCCGTTCGTCACGAAGGCGGTCCCGGCACCGCTCGTCGCCGTCGTCGTGATCACCGCGATCACGATCCTGTTCGGCGTCGCCGTGCCCACGGTCGGCGACGAGGGTGCGCTGCCGAGCGCGCTGCCCGGGTTCAGCGGCATCACCACGCCGTTCTCGCTGGACACGCTGCAGACCATCGCGCCGTACGCCTTCGGGGTCGCGATCGTCGGGCTCATCGAGACGCTCCTCACCGCGCAGCTCGTCGACTCGATCACCGAGACCGGTTCGAGCAAGTGGCGTGAGTCGTGGGGCCAGGGCATCGCGAACGTCGCGTCGGCCTTCTTCGGCGGCACCGGTGGCTGCGCGATGATCGGCCAGACCGTCATCAACGTGAAGACGGCCGGGGCCCGGACGCGCATCTCCACGTTCGCCGCCGGAGCGTCGGTGCTCGTGCTGACGATCGTCCTGCACGACCTCGTGGCCGAGATCCCGATGGCCGCGCTCACCGCCGTGATGATCATGGTCTGCGTCGCCACCTTCGACTGGCACAGCATCCGCCCCCGCACGCTCCGGCGGATGCCCCTCGGCGAGACCGCGGTGATGGTGATCACGGTCGTGGTCGTCGTCGCCACGGACAACCTCGCGACCGGCGTGCTCGTCGGGGTGGTCGTCGCCGCGCTCGTCTTCGCCCGCCGAGCAGCCCACGTGGTGACCGTCGCGCGTGAGGTCGTCGACGAGCACACGGTCCGCTACCGGGTCCGCGGGGCGCTGTTCTTCGCCTCGTCGAACGACCTCGTCACCCGCTTCTCCTACGCCGAGGACCCCGAGCACGTCGTCATCGACATGTCCGACGCGCACGTGTTCGACGCCAGCACGGTCGCGGCCCTCGACGGGGTCGAGCAGCGCTTCGCGAAGCACGGGTCAACGGTCGAGGTGGTGCACCTCAACACCGGGTCCACGGCGCTCCACGGGCGGCTCTCCGGCGAACTGGGCTGAGTGGTTCCGCATCCGGTGAATCCCCTGTGCGGGCGGTGGGAACCCCTGAGCGACCTACACTGGAACCCATGCCCGCGTCCCGAATCCACCTCGTCCGTCACGGCGAGGTGCACAACCCGGACCGTGTCCTCTACGGGCGGCTCCCCGGCTTCGGGTTGAGCGACCTCGGCAAGCAGATGGCCCTCGCCTCCGCGACCGCGTGGAAGGACGCCGGCGTCGACGTCCGGCGGATCGTGGCCTCGCCGTTGCAGCGCACGCAGGAGTCCGCGGCGCCCTGGTCCGAGGCCTTCGGGCTCGAGGTCGCCCTCGACGAGCGGCTCATCGAGCCGACCAACCGGTACGAGGGGCAGCCCCCGGGCTTCACCAAGCGTTCGCTCGGACGCCCGGCCGAGTGGCCCTGGATCGCGAACCCGTTCCGGCCGAGCTGGGGCGAGGCGTACGAGTCCATCGCGAACCGGATGCTCGCGGCGATCGCCACGGCGTGGGAGAGCGTCGACGACGGTGACGTCGTCCTCGTCAGCCACCAGCTGCCGATCTGGATGGTGCACCGCCGTCTCGCTGGCGAGCAGCTCTGGCACGATCCGCGCAAGCGACGCTGCGACCTCTCCAGCATCACCACCGTCGAGCGTGTACCCGCCACCTCGTCCGGTCGGTTCACCGAAGTCGGGTACGCGGACCCGGCGCAGGCCCTGCGCGCGACCGCCATCGACGAAGGAGCAGTGTGATCACCAGCAGGAGCAAGCGGTTCGCGGTGCTCGCGGCGACGGCGGTGACCGCCGCCCTCGTCCTGACGGGGTGCTCGTCCGACAACGACTCGCTGTCGAAGCAGTACGGCAGTGGCACGACCCAGAACTACATCTCCGGTGACGGCGCCGTGACCGAGGTCGCCGCCGACAAGCGCACCGACGCGGTCGACTTCGAGGCGAAGGACATCGACGGCGAGACCCTGTCGTCGAAGGAGCTCAGGGGCAAGGTCGTCGTCCTCAACTTCTGGTACGCCGGCTGCCCGCCGTGCCGTGCCGAGGCGAAGTACCTCAACACGGTCCACGACCAGTTCGCCGACGACGACGTCCAGTTCATCGGCGTCAACGTGCGTGACGAGCAGGCCACCGCCGAGGCGTTCGAGCGAACCTTCAAGGTCGACTACCCGACGGTGCTCGACCAGAAGACCGGCGCGATGCAGCTCGCGCTCTCCGGACAGATCGCCCCGAACGCCGTGCCCGCCACGATCGTGCTCGACAAGCAGGGCCGCGTCGCCGCCCGCGTCCTCGGTGCGGTCGACGGCCCGGGCATCCTGAACACGCTCGTCTCCGACGAGTTGTCGGGCAAGGCTTCCTGACCCGTGTCCAGCAACCCCTTCGCCGACGCGATCCTCAGCGGGCAGATGGCCGTGGCGCTCCCCGTCGCGGCACTCGCCGGGCTCGTGTCGTTCTTGTCCCCGTGCGTGCTGCCCCTCGTGCCGGGCTACCTCGGCTACGTCGGCGGCGTCGCCGAGGGCGGACAGCGCCGCGGACGCGTGGTGCTCGGGGTGCTGCTGTTCATCCTCGGCTTCACCGCGGTGTTCGTGGCGTACACGACGGTCTTCGGCGCGCTCGGGTTCTGGCTCGTCCGGTGGCGCGACCTCATCACGCAGATCCTCGGCGTCGTCGTCATCGCGATGGGTCTCGTCTTCGTCGGCCGCTTCACCTTCCTGCAGCGAACGATCAAGCCCGGGTGGACGCCCGCGACCGGCCTGGTCGGTGCGCCCCTGCTGGGCATCGTGTTCGGGCTCGGCTGGACGCCCTGCCTCGGCCCGACCCTCGCGGCGATCAACCTGCTCAGCGTCCAGTCCGGCAGCGCCTGGCAGGGCATGTGGCTCGGTGTCGCGTACTGCCTCGGCCTCGGCATCCCGTTCATCCTCGTCGCGCTCGGCGCCGGCTGGGCCACGGGTGCGATCCGCGCGGTGAAGCGCCACATGCGCATCGTCAACATCATCGGAGGAGCGATCCTGATCGTCATCGGTCTGCTCATGGTCACCGGCATCTGGTCGGCCGTCATGTCGAGCGTCGGGGCGGTGATCCAGACCTTTGTCCCCGCAGTCTGACCCCGACATCGACTCCACCGACACCTCGGCGGACCCGCAGCGACCGTCGGACCACGTCGACGGATCCGGCCCGGAGACGGCTGCAGGCGGGTCGGGCGACTCCGGCGTCAACCAGCCGAAGCTCGGGGCCGTCGGGTACCTCCGCTTCTTCTGGCGGCAGCTCACGAGCATGCGCACGGCGCTGTTCCTCCTCATGCTCCTGGCACTCGCGGCGATCCCGGGGTCCCTGGTCCCGCAGCGCACGGCCGACCCGAACGGCGTCGTCCAGTACAAGGCCGACCACCCGCAGCTCTTCCCGGTCCTCGACAAGCTGCAGGTCTTCGACACCTACACGTCGGTGTGGTTCTCGGCGATCTACCTGCTGCTCTTCGTCTCCCTGATCGGCTGCATCGTCCCGCGCACGAAGCACCACTGGCAGGCGCTGCGCACCCGACCGCCGAAGACCCCGGTCCGCCTGAGCCGTCTGGCCGGCTACCGCTCGGTCGCCGTCGACGGCGAGGGCGTCACGCCGGAGCACGCGGTCACCCGCGCGATGGCGATCCTCAAGCGCTCCGGCTACCGCGTCGAACGCTTCGGCGACTCGGTGAGCGCCGAGCGCGGCTACCTGCGCGAGACCGGCAACCTGGTGTTCCACGCGGCGCTCGTGGGCGTGCTGCTCGCAGTCGGCGTCGGCGGCGGGTTCGGGTACACCGGTCAGCGGCTCCTCGTCGAGGGCCAGACGTTCTCGAACGTGCTCGGCTCGTACGACTCGTTCAACCCCGGCCGCTGGTTCCAGCAGAGCGACCTCAAGGGCTACAACTTCACGCTCGACAAGTTCGTCACCAAGTACGAGGAGCGGAACCTCGACGCCCTCGGCCAGGCGCTCGACTACTCGGCGACGGTCACGACGCAGGAGAAGGGCGGCTCCAAGCAGACGAGCCGACTCGGCGTCAACGACCCGGTGAGCGTCGGCGGCACCAACGTCTACCTCCTCGGCAACGGCTACGCGATGGACGTCACCGTGCGCGACGGCGACGGCAACGTGGCGTTCCAGGACACCGTTCCGTTCCTCCCCGAGGACGCGAACTACACGTCGACCGGCGTCATCAAGGTGCCGGACGCGTTGCCGGACCAGCTCGGCATGGTCGGGTTCTTCTACCCGACGGCGTCGAAGCTCTCGACCGGCGCGTACGCCAGCGCCTACCCGGACGACCAGAACCCGCTGCTGACCCTGCAGGTCTACACGGGTGACCTCGGGCTCGACGACGGCGTCCCGCAGAGCGTCTACACGCTCGACACGAGCGGCCTGCAGCAGATCGCGGGCCGCCAGTCCAAGACCGCCAGTGTCGAGCTGAAGCCCGGGCAGACCAAGACGCTGCCGGACGGCGCGGGGTCGATCACGTTCGACGGGGTGAAGCGCTACGTCTCGCTCGACGTCCACCACGACCCGTCGCAGCTGTGGGTCGGCGGCTTCGCCGTGCTGTCCGTCCTCGGGCTCCTCACGTCGCTCTTCGTCCCGCGCCGTCGCGTGTGGGTGAAGGTCGTGCCGCGCCGCGACGGCAGCGCCGACGCCGAGCCGGGCTACGACCTCGAGTACGCGGGCCTCGCACGCGGCGAGGACCCGAACCTCGAACGAGCAGTGGCGGACATCGCCAAGCGCCACACGTCGGACCTCGGAGTTAGGATGCCCCAGTGAACGACATGACCACGAACCTCGCGACCTACTCGGTCGTGCTGACGTACTCCGCCATGGCGGTCTACGTCATCGCGTTCATCGCGTTCGCCCTCGACATGGCGAAGCGGGCCGGCAACGTGACGGCTGCGTCCGACGCCGCTGCGGCGCCCGCCGCCGGCGCGGAGCGGACCGTCGCGACCGTCCAGGGCGGCACCGTCGTCCTCGAGCAGGTCGCCGTCACCGACGAACGAGCCGGGCGCCGCGGGACGAAGTTCGAGCGGGTCGGCATGGCGATGACGATCCTGGCGCTCGTGCTGCACGTCGCGTCCGTCGTCCTGCGCGGGATCGCGGCCGACCGCGTGCCGTGGGGCAACATGTTCGAGTTCTCGCTGACCGGCACGGCGCTGATCACCCTGATCTTCCTGCTCGTGCAGTTCTGGCAGAACCTGAAGTTCCTCGGCGTCTTCATCACCGGCCTCACGATCATCCTGCTCGGCATCGCGACCGTGAACTACTGGGTGCCCGTCGTGCCGCTGCAGCCCGCGCTGCAGTCGTACTGGCTCGTGATCCACGTCTTCGTCGCCATCGCCGGCACGGGCTTCTTCGCCCTGGGTGCCGGGCTCGCCGTGGCGCAGCTCGTGCAGACCTACCGCCAGGGTCGGACCGCCTCGGGCAAGCTCCGCTTCATGGAGACGCTGCCGGATGCCGACCGGCTCGAGGTCCTCACCTACCGCGTCCTGCTCGTCGGGTTCGTCCTCTGGACCTTCACGCTCATCGCCGGTGCGATCTGGGCCGAGCGCGCCTGGGGTCGCTACTGGGGGTGGGACACGAAGGAGGTCTGGACCTTCATCATCTGGGTGGTCTACGCCGGGTACATCCACGCGCGTGCGACCCGCGGGTGGCGTGGCGCGCGGTCGTCCTGGCTGGCCCTCATCGGCTTCGCCGCTGTGATGTTCAACTTCTCGGTCGTGAACGTGTTCTTCAAGGGCCTGCACAGCTACTCCGGACTCTGATCCGGACGGGTCGCTGACGCGGCCCTGGTCGCGACCACGACCGGACGGGAGGCGCGGTGCCAGCTGGCACCGCGCCTCCCGTCCGTCGTCGGCGCGAGTCCGAGGCGCGAGCCCGAGGCCCGAGCCCCGGTGCGAGCCCAGGCGCGAGCGCGAGGTCGCGCAATCCGTCGCCCGGCGCGCGTCGGAGCGACCGAACGTGCGACCTCGGCGAACGTGAGCGGCATGTCGTGCGACCGGGCGGACCCGGGCGGCCGGGCGGGCGGTCAGCCGGCGAGGAGCGCGTGCACCCGCTCGAGCCGCGCGAGCCACCACGCGGCACGCTCCGGCGACGCCGCGTTCCGCTCGAGCAGGTCCCGGTCGACCTCGACCCGCCGCACCGGCACCCGCCCGTCCACCGGCAGCAGCGGCGCCGCCGACACGTCCGACGTGAACATCGCCGCGGTGCCGAGCCCCGCGGCGTACCCGGGCGACATCGCCTCGGCCGCGAGGAACGCTCCCATCCCCAGCCCGACCGACGTGTCGAGCGCACTCGAGACCACGCAGGGGAGCCCGGCGTCGGCGACGACCGCACGCGCGGCAGTGATGCCTCCGAGGGGCTGCGCCTTCACGACGAGGACGTCGGCGGCACCGGCCCGGGCGACGGCGAGCGGGTCCGAGGCCTTGCGGACGCTCTCGTCCGCGGCGATCGGCACGCCGAGCCCAGCGATCCGCTGCCGGAGCTCGGCGAGTTCCGGCACCGTGCGGCACGGCTGCTCGGCGTACTGCAGGTCGAACGGGGCGAGGCGCTCGAGGGCCTCTGCGGCGGAGTCGACGCTCCAGAGCCCGTTCGCGTCCACGCGGACCGCGGCTGAGGGGCCCATCACCCGTCGGACCTCGGCGACGCGGGCCACGTCGTCGTCGATCGTGGTGCCGGGTTCGGCGACCTTCACCTTGGCGGTCGTGCAGCCCGGGTACCGCGCGAGGAGGTCCGCGACGCCGTCCGGAGCGATCGCCGGCACGGTGGCGTTCACGGGGACGCTGTCCGCGGCGGGCTCGTGCGTCGTCCAGCCGAAGTCGACCGCGGCCCGGAGCCATGCGGCGGCCTCGGCGTCGTCGTACTCGACGAACGGGGAGAACTCGGTCCACCCGGCCGAACCGCGCAGGACGAGGGCCTCGCGCACCGTGATGCCGCGGAACCGCACCCGCATGGGCAGCGCCACGACGTGCGCGTCGGAGAGGAGGTCGTCGAGGTCGGGGAGCACCTGGCCATCATCCCAGGAGCACCCAGGGCACCCCACGGTTCCTCGGAGCGGACCGCCAGGGCAGCGCACTAGTCTGCATCGGTCGGCCACGGTCGGCACCCCAGCACGAACGTCGGCCACGGTCGGCACCCCAAAACCAGCACCGAGGACGAGGGAGGACCTGTGGCGCCGGAACCGCAGCAGCGCGCGTCGCAGCGATCCGCAGCACCGTCCTCGGCGCGCGCGCAGGCCCCGGGCGCGCGTGCGCAGGCCCCCGGTCGCGACACGGGCGAGTTCGCCCGGCTCATGCAGCGGAACACCGTCGACGTCCGGCAGGAAGCCCAGAAGGGGCGCAAGAAGCGCAACCCCGTGGTCGGCAAGATCGCCCTGGGGCTCGCGGTCGTCTCCGCCGCGGTCGACGCGAGCGCCTTCGCCGTCTTCATGGGCGGCGACACCGACTTCGCGTTCGGCATCTGCTTCGTGGTGGTCTTCCTCACGCTCATCGCCGCGGTGCTCGGGTTCGTCGCCGCGGTGGGGTCGTTCGGCCGCTGGTACGGCGCCGTCGGGGTCGTCGTGGCGTTCTTCGCGAACCCGGTGATCCTCATCGTGCTGCTCGTGATCGTCGCCCCCGAGCTGCTGACCGACATGGGCGGTTCGGCCGCGACGGACGGCGCGGGGCTGTAGCACGCGGCGGTAGCGTTGGAGCATGGCTGCTCCCGTCTCCGACCTGTTCGACCCCGACGTCTGGACCGCGGCTCCGATCGCGGAGCAGTTCACCGACATCACGTACCACAAGCACGTCTCCCACGGGATCGTCCGGGTCGCGTTCGACCGGCCCGAGGTGCGGAACGCCTTCCGTCCGCGCACCGTCGACGAGCTGTACCGCGCGCTCGACGACGCCCGGCAGGACCCGCGTGTCGGCGTCGTGCTCCTCACCGGCAACGGCCCGAGCCCGAAGGACGGCGGTTGGGCGTTCTGCTCCGGCGGCGACCAGCGCATCCGCGGCCGGAGCGGCTACCAGTACGTCGGTGACGAGGGCGCCCCGCCCGAGGGGGTCGACCCGGCAGCGGCGCAGGCGTCGATGGGGCGGCTGCACATCCTCGAGGTCCAGCGCCTGATCCGGATGATGCCCAAGGTCGTCATCGCCGTCGTCCCGGGGTGGGCGGCGGGTGGGGGCCACTCGTTGCACGCGATCTGCGACCTCACCATCGCGAGCGCCGAGCACGGGAAGTTCAAGCAGACCGACGCCGACGTGGGGTCGTTCGACGGCGGGTACGGCAGCGCCTACTACGCCAAGCAGATCGGCCAGAAGTTCGCGCGTGAGGTCTTCTTCCTCGCGCAGGAGTACTCGGCGCAGCGCGCGTACGAGATGGGCGCCGTGAACGCCGTCGTCCCGCACGAGGACCTCGAGCGCGAGGCGATCCGCTGGGGCGAGATCGTGCTCGGCAAGTCCCCGACGGCGATCCGGATGCTCAAGTACGCCTTCAACGCGGTCGACGACGGCATGGTCGGCCAGCAGGTGTTCGCCGGTGAGGCCACGCGGCTCGCCTACGGCACCGACGAGGCGGTCGAGGGTCGTGACTCCTTCCTCGAGAAGCGCGCGCCCGAGTGGACGTCCTTCCCCTGGCACTACTGATGGCCCGTCCGCTGGTCGCGACCGGCACGTCGGACCCGTCGGTCGTGCTGCGGGGCCTGGAGGCGGCACTCGCCGGCGGCCCCGCCCTGCTCCCGGTCGCGGACGGCGCCCCGGCGCTGCCGACACCTGCTCCGGCCACCGTCCCGCAGCGGGTCGCCCTGGTCGTCGAGACGAGCGGGTCCACCGGCACCGGCAAGCGCGTGGCGCTCTCGTCGGAGGCGCTCCTCGCCGGTGCCGCTGCGGCGGACGCGGCACTCGGGGGCCCCGGCGGCTGGGTGCTCGCGTTGCCGACGCACTACATCGCGGGGCTCAACGTCCTGACCCGGTCGATCACCGCGGGGACGGCGCCCGTCGTCGTCGCTCCCGGGCACTTCGACGCGGGTGCGTTCGCCGACGCGGCCGACCGGCTCGTCACCGGTCCCGGGGCACCGCGGCGCTACACCTCGCTCGTCCCGGTGCAGCTCGCCCGGGTGCTCGATGACGAGCGGGCCACCCGTGCCCTCGCGGGGTTCGACGCCGTGCTCGTCGGCGGGCAGGCGACCCCGGCGCCGCTCCGTGACCGGGCCAGCGCCGCCGGCGTCCGGATCGTGACGACCTACGGCGCGAGCGAGACGAGCGGCGGGTGCGTCTACGACGGCGTCCCGTTCGGCACCGTCCGCACCGAGCTCGTGGACGGCGAGCTGGCCCTGTCCGGGCCGATGCTCGCCGAGGGCTACCTGGACGACCCCGACCGCACGGCGGCGACCTTCACCGAGCGCGACGGACACCGCTGGTACCGCACGGGCGACGCCGCCGAGGTCGTCGGCGGTGTCGTGCGGGTGCTCGGCCGGCTCGACGACGTCGTGATCTCGGGCGGCGAGAAGGTCCCGCTCGGCGCCGTCGAACGGATCGTCCGCGGGCTCGACAGGCAGGAGGGTGCGGTGGTCACGCGTCGGGCGTCGGGGGAGTGGGGCGAGGTCCCCGTCGTCGTGACCGACCGTCCGCTCGACCTCGACGTGGTCCGCGCCGCGGTCGGCGACGCCCTCGGGCGGGCCGCACGGCCGGCCGACGTGGTCGTCGTCGAGCGGCTCCCGATGCTCGCGTCCGGCAAGCCGGACCGCCGGGCGATCCGCGCGATCGCGGACCCGACCGCCTGACGGACGCGGGTCGACCGCCGATCGTGATCCGTTCCTCCTGGGCCGGCGTCCCGGACGCACGGCGGACGCGGATACGATGGACGGTCGTGGCACGCACGAAGAACACGAACCGGTCCAGGAACCGCTCCGGCAACCCGGCCAAGGCCGCGGCACCGCAGCGCACGAAGCGCCGCGCGACCGCGGGCGACTGGATCGGCGGGGCGCGCCTGCGCACCCTGACGCTCGGCGTCGTCCCCGTCGTGATGGGCACGACGGTCGGGTTCGTGGACAGCGGTGAGGCCGGTGACTTCGGCGACTGGCTCGCGAAGGGCCACCACCTGCCCATCGCGATCCTGGCGCTGCTCGTCGCGCTGTTCCTGCAGATCGGCGTGAACTACAGCAACGACTACTCCGACGGGGTGCGCGGCACGGACGAGTTCCGCGTCGGGCCGGCCCGTCTCACCGGAGCCGGACTCGCGAAGCCCCGCACCGTGTTGACCGTCGCGCTGACGTTCTTCGGGCTCGCAGCCGTCGCCGGCATCGTCATCGTGGTGCTCACCCAGCTGTGGTGGCTCCTGCTCGTGGGCGCTGCCGCCATCGTCGCGGCGTGGTTCTACACCGGCGGCAAGAAGCCGTACGGGTACAACGCCCTCGGCGAGGTCTTCGTGTTCGTGTTCTTCGGACTCGTCGCCGTCCTCGGCACGCAGTTCGTCCTCATCGACCGGGTCACCCCGAGCGGGTGGGCCGCTGCGATCGCCGCCGGGTTCTTCGCCTGTGCGGTGCTGATGGTGAACAACATCCGCGACATCGACGAGGACCGTCTCGCGGGCAAGCGCACCCTCGCGGTCGTGGTCGGACGGCCGGTCGCCCGGGTGCTCTACGGCCTGTTCCTGATGCTGCCGTACGTCGTGCTGCTCTGGTTCGTGCTGCTCTACTTCCGCACCGGGTTCACGTACTTCTCGCTGCTGCTGGCGCTGCCGGCACTCGCGATCGGCATCTCGTCGCGGAAGCCGCGGGAGCTCATCACGGCGCTCCAGCTCTCGTCGTTCGCGTCGCTCGTGTTCGGCGTCGTGCTCGGCATCACGCTCGCCGTCCAGCCGTAGCCAGGCGGGTCAGTCGTCGCGGTGCTCGCGCCGCGCTGCGTGGCGGTCGGCGTCGGAGACCGGCTGCTCGACCGGGGAGTCGCTGTCGGCCGCGTCGACGAAGTCGTCCTCGAAGTCGGTGTCGACGTCGTGCTCCGGCGCCGGTCGACGGTTCGCCAGGCTCTCGGTGACGCGACCGCGCAGCTTCGGCAGGGCGATGTACGAGATGAGCAGCGCCACGAGCGCGGCGACGATCGTCGCCCAGTAGCCGGGCATCGGCGTCAGGAGCAGGAGCAGTGCCAGCGCCGCGGCGAAGATGCCGAGGCGGGCCAGGGTGTACACGAGCCACGCTTTCACCTGCGCAAGTCTACGGATGCGCAACCGGCAGGGACCCCACAGGCTGCCGACCTAGACTCCCGGCCATGATCCGACTGTGGCTGATCGTCGTCGTGGCCGCCGTGGCGTTCACGGTCTACGCGGCCATCGACTGCGCCACGATGCCCCGCGAGCGTGTCCGTTCCCTCAGCCGTGGCGTGTGGGTCCTCCTCGTGATCGTGCTCCCCGTGCTCGGCGGCGTCCTCTGGTTCGTCCTCGGCCGGGCACCGGCGACCCGTCCCGGCGGTGGCTCCGGGTACCGTGGTCCCGAAGACGACCCGGACTTCCTCGGCGGCCCCAGCGGCCCCGAGCAGCACCGCACGGACAAGGACCAGGACGACGAGACCCTCCGAGACCTCGAACAGCAGTTCCGCGAACGAGAACGACGCGCCGACCGAGACCGCCGCGACCAGCACCGCGACGACGACGGCCGCACCGATCGCTGACGGCCCGGACGGTTCCGGCAGCCCGGCGACCGACTTCGCCGTCGCGCTCCTGACCGAGCTCGCCCGGGCCGGTGTGACCGACGTCGTGGTGAGCCCCGGCTCCCGGTCGCAGGCGCTCGCCCTCGCTGCCGTCGCCGTCGAGCGTGCGGGCGGCATCAGCGTCCACGTCCGGCTCGACGAGCGCACCGCCGGCTTCTTCGCGCTCGGGCTCGCCGTCGAGTCCGGTCGGCCCGCCGCGGTCGTGACCACCTCGGGCACCGCGGTCGCCAACCTGCACCCCGCCGTGCTCGAAGCGCACCACTCCGGTGTGCCGATGATCGTCGTCAGCGCGGACCGCCCCGACGAGCTCCGGGGCATCGGCAGCAACCAGACCACGGTGCAGCCCGGGCTCTTCGGGCCGGCCGTCGCCGTCGTCCGCGACGTCGAGGCACCCACCGCGCACGGGGTCGACGCCGACACCGCCGCCACCGTCCGGGAACTCGTGCGCGAAGTCGTCGCCGCTGCTGCCGGCCACACGGGGCAGCCCGGGCCGGTGCAGCTCAACGTCGCCTTCCGCGAACCGCTGTCGGCCGGGCTCGGCGAGGGGACGGTCCAGCCGGTGCCCGACGACGAGGTCGACCTCGCGTTCGCCACCAGGCGGGTGCACTCCGGTCTGCCGGTCGTCGACCTCGCGCCGGACGACGAGCCCGCGACGGTCGTCATCGCGGGACACGACGCGGGGGCGGACGCCGAGCGGATCGCCTGGGAGCTCGGTGCGCCGTTGCTCGCCGAGGTGTCGAGCGGTGCGCGGTTCGGGCGCAACCTGGTCGTCACCTACCGTGAGCTCCTGCGCGACCCGGACTTCGGCGGTGCGGTCCGCCGTGCCGTCGTGCTCGGCCACCCCACCCTCAGCCGCGAGGTCCCCGCGCTCCTGCAGCGCGCCGACGTCGAGACGATCGTGGTCCGCGGACCGGGGGCCGATCCCTACGACCCGGCCCGCGCCTCCCGGCCCGACGCCGCGACCACCTTCGTGTCGGACGTCCGCGTGACGGGCCGCACCCGGCCGGAGCACCGCGCCTGGGTCGGCCGGTGGGTCGCCACGAGCCGCGCGCTGCTCGGTGGTGGCGACGCCGGCCCCGACCTCGATGCGAAGCGCTCCGGCGACCGTGCCGAGCGCAACAAGTTCCTCCGCGACGAGGTGGCGCTCCGCCGCCGCGCCGTCGACCGCACGATGCTCGCGGACGCCGTCTGGGGTGCGACCTGGCCGCACGACCGCCTCGTGCTCGGCGCCTCGCAGATCATCCGCGTGGCCGACGGGCACGTCGCGGGCAAGGCGATCCGCGTGCACGCGAACCGCGGGCTCGCGGGCATCGACGGGACGATCTCGACCGCGCTCGGGATCGCCGCCGCGCTCGAGCGTTCCACGGCCTCGGTCGGCACGACACGCGTCCTGCTCGGCGACCTCACGCTCCTGCACGACCTCGGGGCGCTCGTGACCGGCACCGAGGAGCAGCCGCACCGCGTGCAGGTCATCGTCGGGAACGACGGCGGGGGAGCGATCTTCCGGGGGCTCGAGGTCGCGGCGACGACACCGGAGGCCGACATGCGCCGCATGATGACGACGCCGCAGCACGTCGACGTCGAGCCGGTGGTGACCGGGCTCGGCTGGGAGTACCGGCGCGCGGCGACCTGGGGCGACCTCGAGCGGGTCCTGACGGACCCCGCCGAGCGCGTCGTCATCGAGGTGCCGCTGGCCGACTGAGCGGCGCCGGGCCGCGGCCGGCACGCCGGGCC
>NZ_JABXGF010000003.1:0-164341 GCF_025407985.1 Curtobacterium sp. C2H10
GTCATCAGTGCCCGCGTCGACACGTACCTCGTCCGCCGGCAACGCGCCGCACGCATCCGCGTCGCGGTCCGCCGCGGCGGCGACGCCGTCACCGTCCTCACCGCCGTCGACCAGGCCATCACCGTCCTGGACCGCACCCTCGGCCGGCAGATCCCCGTCCTCGTCCACCTCACCGGCGGCACCCGCTCCACCCTCGCCAAACCCACCCGCGTCCACTGACACCCGTCAGCCGGACGTGACCCGGGCCTCCCGGCCCACCAGATCACCACCCACCGGGCACACGCCCGACCGAAGAAAGGACCCGTCATGGGACTCGACGACAAGATCAAGAACGCTGCTCAGGACCTCGCCGGCAAGGCGAAGGAAGCGGTCGGCAAGGCCACGAACGACGACTCCAAGGTCGCCGAGGGCCAGAAGGACCAGGCCGCCGCGAGCGTCAAGCAGACCGGCGAGGACGTCAAGGACGTCTTCAAGAAGTAGGACGCACGAACCGTGTCGGGGCACTCGCCTGGTCGAGTGCCCCGACGCGTTCCGGCGGAACCGAACGAGGAGAGAACGATGCAGCACGACCCGAATGCGCACACGCAGGTCACCGAGGTGGCACTGCCCGCGGAACTCACGCAGCCGCTGCCAGACGACGCGAACACCGTGACGATCGTGGCGAGGACCGCGGCGGAGACCGCACTGGGCGTCCCCGGCGTGCACCACCTCGGCGGTTTCGCCTCGCGGGCGGCCGACGAACTGCGGAAGCAGCTCGGCCGCAGTGCCGGGACCGCCGGGGTCCAGGTCGACGACGAGGAAGGCGAACTGTCTGTGCAGGTCTCCGTCGTCGTCAGCTACCCGCACCCGGTGATCGCCGTCGCCGACGAGGTCCGCAAGCAGGTGACGTCGGCCACGCGCCAGCTCTCGGACGTCCCGACCTCGGTGGACGTCCGCGTGCTCGACGTGCACGGCCCGTTCGACGACGAGCAGTCGCCGCTCGGCCGCGCGGCAGAGGCCACCGGCGACGCGGTCAAGCAGGCCGCGACCGCCACCGCCGACGCCACCAAGCGGGCCACCGACGCCACGGGCGAGGCGCTCAAGGAGGCCGCGACGGTCACCGCGGACGCCACGAAGCGTGCCGCGTCCGCCACGGCCGACGTGACGAAGCGCACCGCCGAGGCGACGGCGGACGTCGCCCGACAGGCCGCCGACGCCACCCGCGACGCCGCGGAGGCCACCGTCGAGCAGGCCGGCAAGGCAGCCGATGCCACGGCCGACGCCACCCGTCGTGCGGCCGACGTGACCGCCGACGCCACGAAGCGCGCCGTCGACAGCGCCACCGAGACCACCGGCAACGTCCGAGACGCGGCAGCGGAGGCGCTCGTCCGGTCCTCCGAGTTGGCAGCGGACGCCGCCGACTCGGCGAAGGACGCCGCGGCCGGCGCACGTGACGCCGTCGTCGACACCGTGACCGAACCTGCTGCCACCGAGTCCGCGGCGCCCGCGGATCGTGCAGCTGCGGCTGCCGAGGCAGCGGAGGACGCTGCCGACGCCGCGGAGGACGCAGCCGCAGCAGCGGCCGAGTCAGCCGACGCAGCCGCACAGGCGGCCGCTGACGACGCACCGGCCGGGTCGGACACCGACGCGCAGGCCGGTCGGCACCGCCAGGACCGCTCGTGACCACCGCGTGGTCGGGCAACCGCCGGACGAAGGTCCGGCGGCCCCGCCCCCGCGGCGTCTGGATCGCGAGCGGCATCGGCGTCGTCCTGGTCCTCGGGACGTTGCTCGGTGCGTTCCTCCCCCTCGTCGGGTTCCTCGGCGGGGTCACCGCCACCACCGCCGGACTCGTCCCGTTCCCGTTCGTCCGGGTGACGATCGTGGCGCTGCTCGGAGCCGTCGTGGTCCTCGGGTTGCTGCTCCTGGCGTTCACCCGACGGCACACCACCACGGCGACGATCGCCGTCGTGCTCGCCGTCCTGGTCAGCATCGCCGTGACCGCGGTCCCGGTCGTCCTGGTGGCCGTCGGTTCGGCCGACCGCGCCGGCGACGTGTGGCCCATCGTCACGGAGCTCTGGAACCGCTTCACCGGCTGAGGTCCTCGGCCGCCCGCACCACCATCGAAGGAGTCCCCATGCGCAACCGCATCATCCTCATCGGCGCGATCGTCTTCATCGGGTTCTGGTTCGGCGCGCGCGCCACCCGCCCCGTGAACAAGAAGTCGAAGACCCAGACCGCGCGCGAGCTGTGGAACGACCCGCGTTCGCGGAAGGCACGCAAGAAGCTCGGCAAGAAGATCGCCAAGGCGACCAAGCACTGACACCACCGGAGGCGCGGTGCACGTGACCCGATCTGGGTCACGTGCACCGCGCCTCCAGTCCGCTACGGTCGCTCCCCGAGCGGCTCGGACCGGCACCCGATCCTGCGCCTGGGCACCCCGGGGGACCGCGTCGAGGGTGCGACCCTCACGCTCGGCCACGAGTGGCAGATGCGGGCCGTCGACGACTACGAGGTCGCCGACCACCAGCGCGTCGAGGTGACCCTCGGGTCGGGCGCGACGGCTTGGGTCTACGTCGCCGCCGACGAGGCCTGAGCGGCAGCGAGCCGGCCGAGCCCCTCGTCGATCGACACCGCGGGCGTCCACTGCAGGTCACGACGGGTGCGCCGCTGGTCGAACCAGTGCGCCGTCGACAGCTGCTCGGCGAGGAACCGGGTCATCGGCGGCTCGTCCTCGCCCGCACGTACCCGCCAGACGGCCTCGACGAGCGACCCTGCGAACCGGGCCACCCCGGCCGGCACGTGCACCCGCGGCGCCGGGACCCCGGACGCGGTGCAGATCCCGGCGAGCAGGTCCCCGACCGGCCGAGGCTCCCCGTTCGTCACCACGTACGCGGTGCCGTGCACCCCGTCGTCGGCGGCGTGGTCGAGCGCGGCGACCATCGCGGACGCGGCGTTGTCGACGTAGAGCGTGTCGATGAGCGCGGCGCCGGAGTCGAGCAGCGGCAGGCGCCCCGACCGAGCACGGTCGACGATCCGGCCGACGAGCTGCGTGTCACCGGGGCCCCACACGAGGTGCGGGCGGACGGCGACGACGGCGAACCCAGGGGCGTCCGCGGCGAGTGCGAGCAGCTCGGCCGCGGCCTTCGTCCGGGCGTAGTCGCCGCGGGCCCGCGCGGGCTCGGCGGGTCCGGCGTCCGCGCCGACGAGGGACGACCCGGTGTGCGCGACCGAGGGCGAGGAGACGAACACGAACCGCTCGACCCCGGCGCCACGTGCAGCGTCGAGGAGCGTCCGGGTGCCGTCGACGTTCACGCGGACGAAGTCGTCGAGGTCGCCGGCGAGCGAGACCTTGGCGGCGAGGTGCACGACCGCCTCGATGCCGTCGACGGCCCGGGCCACGGCTGCGGGGTCGGTCATGCTGCCGAGCACGTCCGACACTCCCTCGACCCCGGAGGGCCGTCGCTGGAACGTCCGGACCTCGTGCCCCGCAGCACGCACGGCCGCAGCGGTCGCCTGCCCGAGGAACCCGCTCGCACCGGTGACGAGGACCCTCACGGCCGGACCATCCGTCCACCGGACAGCACCGAGGCCGCCCACCGGGACAGCCGTGCACGGTCGACCTTCGAGTTGTGCCGGATGTCGGTCGGGAGCTCGGGCACCGTCAGCACCGCGGCGACGGGGATCCCCGCGGCAGCCCGGACGGCCCGGGCGAGGTCGGGGTCGGCGAGTGCCGGCCGACGGGTGCGGCGCCCACCGGTCGTCTCCACGACGGCGACGGCCTGCTGCGTGCCGCGGGGCCCGATGCCGGCGAGCCCGGCGCGGCCCACACCGGGGACGCGCTCGATCCGCTGCTCGGGACCGACGGGCGTGACGACCCCGTCCGCCGTGGTGAGCACGTGCTGCAGGCGTCCCTCGACCCAGAGCCGACCGGCATCGTCGAGGTGGCCGACGTCGCCCGTGCGGTGCCCGCGCGGGTCCGCCACGCCGAGCCGCGACACCCTGTTCTGGCGCCAGAGCCGGTCGTACCGCTCGCGGACGTGTCGCGCCGCGACGACGATCTCGCCCGTGACGCCCGGGTCCTCGGTGAGCGCTCCGGACGGCTCGCCGGAGTCGTCGAGCGGGGCGATCCGCACGCGGACGCCGGTGGCGGGTCGGCCCACGCAGATGCCGTCCTCGTCCGGGGCGTCGGCGGCTGCGGCGCGCACGCCGTCGAGGTCGACGTCGGTCATCAGCAGCCCCTCGGTCATCCCGTAGGGCGTGTGGGCGCTCGCGTTCGGCATGAGCTCGGTGGCCGCGGTCAGCAGCTCGGCCGACACCGGAGCACCGGCCGACAGGAACAGCCGCACGCGACCGAGCGCCGCACGGTCCGCTGCCGTGAGTGCGCCGGCGGTGGCCACGACGTTCGCGACGGCCGCGGGTGACAGGAACACGACGGTGGCGTCCGCCGCGGTGACAGAGTCGGCGACCGCCCGAGCGGTCAGGGTCCGGGGCGCGGTGACGTCCATGTCGGGTGCGACCGACCGGGCGCCGAGCGCGGGACCGAGGAGCGCGAACGGGGCGAACCCGGCGACGAGGCCGGTGCCGACGCCGATGTCGTACTGCGCCGCGAGGGTGTCGCGGACCGCGCCGAGCTGCCCGTGCGTGTACACGACGCCCTTGGCCGGCCCGGTCGACCCGGACGTGAAGAGGACCGCGGCCGGCGCGTCGGACGACGGCGCACCGGGCAGCGCGGTGCCCCGTGCGAGGCGCTGCGCTCCGCGTCGTGCGACCTCGACGAGCGTGTGCTCGACCCGGAGCGCCCGACGAGCAGGCGCCGGCAACGACGCCGTCGCGATGCGCCGACCGGGCCAGCCGAGCGCCCGTGCGGCCCCGAGGCCGGGCAGCGCGCCGATGATCCAGTCGGGACGGGCACCGCGTACCGCACGGGTCAGGCCGCGCAGGCCGAGCCCGGCATCGGCCACCACGACGACCGCCCCGATGCGCACGCTGGCGTACAGGACGGCGGTCAGGTCCGCGCCGGGGGTGACGAGGAGCGAGACGCGGTCACCGGCGCGGACGCCGAGGTCGACCAGTCCGGCCGCGATCTCGTCGACCCGACGGGCGAGCAACCGCCACGTGACGGTCCGGGGACCGCCGGCGGCGGCCATCTCGACGAGCGCGGCCTCGTCGCTGTCGCGCAGCTCGTCGAGTGCGGCCCAGAGCGGGCGGCGCACGTCGGCGTCGTCATGGGTGCGGGCCAGGAGGGACGGCTCGGCCCCCACGGGCACGCGCCCGTCCGGCAGGTGGTCACCGAGCCACTCGACGACCGTCCCGGCGACGTCGGCGTCGTCCGGCAGCAGGTGCCCGGCGCCCTCGAAGCGGTGGACGTCCGCGTGCGGCAGCCGCTCCGCGAGGTCGTCGAGGTAGCGCTCCAGGAACACCGGGTCGCGCGGCCCCCACATCACGAGGGCGGGGACCTCGAGCGCGGCGACGCCGGCGGCGATCCGGTCGAGCTCGGGTGCGCTCGGGTGGTCGCCGTCGACGGGGATGTCGGCCACGAACCCGCCGACGCCCCCGCGACGGGCCGCTCCGCGGTAGGGCGCGCGGTACGCATCCGCGGTGGGACGGTCGAGCCGCGGGTGGGCGATCGCGAGCGTCGTCTCGAGGAACGCCGGCGTCAGCACCGTGGCACGGCCGAGGAGCTCCGGACGGAGCGCGAGCCGCAGCGGTGCGGGGATCGGGGCGTCGTCGGGCTGGTGCACCGCGGTGTTGCACGTCGTGACGGCCACCACGAGGTCCGGGTGGTCGACCGCCCAGCCGAGGGAGACGACACCGCCCCAGTCGTGCCCGAGGGTGACCACCGGGCCGGACAGCCGGAGTTCGTCGGTCAGCGCGCCGAGGTCCCGCACGCGGTCCGCGAGCCCGTGCTGCACGCCGGTGCGCTCCGAGAAGCCCATGTCGAGCTGGTCGACCGCGACGACCCGCCACGCCGGACCACCGGCGGCGGCGACGTCGAGCGAGGTGCGGAGCACCGACCGCCACAGGTACGACCAGGTCGGGTTGCCGTGCACGCACAGCAGCGTGCCGACGGGTTCCACACCGAGCGCGGCGAGGGAGCCGGCCGTGTCGAGGAGGTGCCACGACCGCTCGGGGCGAGCCGTGCCTCCTGGATCCGCAGCGGCGGGGACCGTGACGATGCGCGACCAGGCGGGGTCGAGTCCGGGCAGGGGCGGCGGGGGCGTCGCCGGAGCCGTGGCAGCGGCGACGCGCGGGAGGCCGGACCTCACCAGCGCAGTTCCATCATCGCCGTGTTGATGCCGGAGCCGACACCGCCGAGGAACACCCGGTCACCGGGGCGGATGGCACCGCGGGCGACCTCGTCCGCGAGGGTGATCGGGATCGACGCCGGACCGACGTTGCCGAAGCGCTCGTACGTCGTCGGGACCTTGTCGCGCGGGACGCCGATGGCCTCGACGAAGGCGTTCGTGTGCACGTCGGAGACCTGGTGGAGCACGTAGCGGTCCATGTCGGCCCAGTCGAAGTGGGAGCGGGCCTCGTTCCAGGCGGCGACGACGAGTTCCATGCCGCCCTTGAGGAGCATCTTCGCGTCGGTGAACATGCCGTCGACGCTGCCGACGCAGAGGTCGTACCACTGCGTCGCCGCGCGGGTGACGCCGCCGACGATCCGGTGGCCGCCCGGGTGCATGTCCGCCGGGCCGAGCACGGCGGCTGCGGCGCCGGACCCGAGCGTCAGGCTCGCGAACTCGCTCATGAAGTCCTTGCGGTTGCGGCCGCCCTGGTTCAGGCGCTCGATGGTGTTGAGCTGCACCTGGTCGGCGTCCTCGCCGTCCACCACGAGTGCGTACTTGATCTGACCGGAGTCGATCATGCCCGCGGCGACGCTCATCGCGTTGACGAACCCGAGGCAGGCGTTCGCGATGTCGAAGTTGATCGCGGACGACGGCAGACCGAGCCCGTGGTGCAGGCGCACGGCCACCGACGGCTCGAGGTGCGGGCGCGTCACCGACGTGTTGATGAGCAGGCCGACGTCCTCGGGGCGGATGCCCGCCTCGGCCATGGCGCGGCGTCCGGCGTCGATGGCGGCGTCCTGGAAGGACTGGCCCTCGCCCCAGTTCCGGCGCTCCTTGACGCCGGCCACGCGCTCGAGGAGCCCCATCGGCAGGCGCAGGCGTCGCAGCACCCCGCGGAGCTTCTCCTCGATGTCGGCCGAGGTGGTCACGCGTTCCGCCACGGTCGTCGCGACGGAGAGCAGCGCGACGTTGTCGTGCTTGGCCGTGGCGTTGCCGGGCCGCTCCGTTTCGGTGCTCGTCGCCTGGTCGACCGGCCGTTCCGTCATGATCGTCACCGACACATACTTCCGCATCTGGCCTGGGTACGCGATCCGGATGCGCTGACAGGCGGGGGACAGTGCACTTCGGATGTGCCTCACGCCTCGGGCTGACGCGGCTCCTTGGGCAGCTTGCGGACCTTCGCGCGGCGCTTCCGGCGCTCGGGGATCATCGAGCGCATCTCCTCGAGCTTGCCGAAGCAGAGCAGGCGGTCACCGGGCTCGAGGGCCACGCCGCTGCGCGGGTTCGGGATGACGCCCGAGCCGCGGTGCAGCGTCAGGACGGTGATGTCGCGGTCCCAGAGACCGGACTCCTTGATGGTCTTCCCGACGAGGTCGGCGTTCGTGTGCACGAGCAGCTCGGCGACGCCGTAGCCGGTCGAGACGGAGAGCCGCTGCCGGACGTCGATCTCGGGGAACGCCACCTGGTTCGCGATGAAGTCGATGATCGCGCCGGCGATGTCGAGGCCGGTGGCACGCTCGATGCCCTCGAGCCCCGGGGAGGAGTTGACCTCCATCACGAGCGGCCCGTCGTTGCCCTCGAGCATGTCGACGCCGGCGACCCGCAGGCCCATGATCTGCGCCGAGCGGACGGCGGCCTCTTCGTACTCGGGCGTCAGCGTGACCTTCTCGACCGTCCCGCCGCGGTGCACGTTCGACCGGAACTCGTCGCCGGAGGCGCTCCGCCGCATCGCCGCGACCACCCGGTCACCGACGACGAGCGCGCGGATGTCCTTGCCGCGGCTCTCGGAGATGAAGCTCTGGATGAGCACGTTCTGCTTCGTGGAGTGCAGGGTCTCGACGATCGACTCGGCGACCTTCGCCTCGGGAGCGAGGATCACGCCGATGCCCTGCGTGCCCTCGAGCAGCTTGATCACGACGGGCGCTCCACCGACGCGCTCGATCGCCCCGCGGACGTCGGCGCGGCCGTTCACGAACGTCGTCGCGGGCATGCCGATGTCGTGCCGCGAGAGGATCTGGTTCGCCCGCAGCTTGTCGCGCGAGTTCGTGATCCCGTTGGCGGTGTTCGGCGTGTAGACGTCCATCTGCTCGAACTGCCGGACCACTGCGGTGCCGTAGTAGGTGATCGAGTTCCCGATGCGCGGCAGCACGGCGTCGTAGTCGGACAGGAGCTTGCCGCGGTACTGCAGGTCGGGGTCGTCGCCGGTCAGGTCGATCGCGAACCGGAGCGTGTTGAGCACCTTCACCTCGTGCCCGCGGTCGATCGCGGCGGCCCGGAGGCGCTCCGTCGAGTACGCGTGCGGCGCACGCGACAGGATGGCGAGTTTCATCGGGGAGGCTCCGGGGTTGGAATCGACGGCGACGCTCCATCCAAGCATGCGACAGGATGGGCACATGGCCCGAGAACCGAAGTCACCGAACGGCGGTCTCGTGGTCGCCGGCTGGCGGGAGTGGGCGGCCCTGCCGAGCCTCGGCATCCCGTGGATCAAGGTGAAGCTCGACACCGGTGCGCGCAGCTCGGCGCTGCACGCCTTCGACCTCGAGGAACTCCCCGGCGACCGGGTCCGCTTCTCGGTGCACCCCTGGCAGGACACCGACGCCGACGCCGTCACGATCGAGTGCGACGTGCACGACCGGCGCATCGTCCGGAGCTCCACCGGGCACACCCAGGAGCGCATCGTGGTCCTCACCGAGATGTCCCTCGCCGGGCGTGTCTTCGAGGCCGAGGTCACGCTGAGCAACCGCGACCAGATGGGCTTCCGGATGCTCGTCGGCCGCGAGGCACTGCGCCAGGGGTTCCTCGTCGACCCGGCTCGCTCGTTCATGGCCGGCCGGGCGCCGAAGGAGATCCGCCGCCGCAACCGCGGTCGCGCCTGACGGCTCGCCGAGCTCGCCGCCGACGCGGTGCGCGGCCTGCGCGGGATCCGCTGAAGTCGTCCGCGCCGTGACCGTTCCGGTTCGCAGATCCCGGGGATCGTGAACCGGAACGGTCACCGACGAGACCGGGAACGTGAGTCGGCTCGACCAGCCGACGGACGGGAGGGACGGTGCGGGGCCGACCCGCGCCTCCAGGCCGCCGTCGGCGCGCGTCAGGCCTGCAGGTGCCGACCCAGGAAGCGCAGCTGCTGCGGCGCGAGCCGCCGCCAGTAGGCGGTGGTGTGCCCGCCCGGCTCGAACCCGCCGGCCGGTGCGGTCGCGAAGCCGTCGACGTACGCGCGGACGGCGGTCTCGAACCCGTCGCCGGTGCCGCAGTCGACGCGGACCGCGACGCCGTCGAGGGAGGACTGTCGGCCGAGCACCGTGTTCGCAGCGAAGTCCGCGGGGCCGTCGAAGGCGCCACGTGCCGTCTCCCCCGCCGACCGCCACAGCGCGGGGCTGATCGCGGAGACCGCACGCACCCGCGCCGAGCCGAGCACGCCGGCGATGTGGAGCGCGCCGTAGCCGCCCATCGAGTAGCCGGTGAACGCGAGCCGCGCGGTGTCGAACCCGCGGCGGGCGAGCAGCGGCAGGAACTCGTCGACGACCATCGCGGCGGGGTCGTCGCCGTCCGCGCGCCGGTGCCAGTAGCGGTTGCCACCGTCGACCGCGGCGATCGCGAACGGCGCTCCGCCCGCGGCGACGTGCGCGGCGAGGAACCGGTCGTAGCCGAGGTGGGAGCCGAAGAAGTCCGCGTGGTCGTCGCCGTAGCCGTGCAGGGCGACCGCGATCGGCAGGGGCCCGTCGGAGTGCGGCGCGGCGATCGTCCAGCCGACCTCGAGGTCCTTCCGAGCGCGGGACGTGAACGACCCGGACACGGTCGGCACCGGCGTGACGTCGGGGACGGTGCCCGCCGGGCCGTCGAGGCCGAGCACGCGGTACATCGTCGAGCGGCCGGGGAGCAGCCGGAGGTTCACGGCCTCGGCAGCGGCACCGGCCACGACGACCGCGGCGCCGCCGGCGAGGAGGGAGCGGCGGGTGATCCGGGCCGCGCGCGAGCTGCTCATGCGAGGGGGACGATGCCGTCCGCGGTCACACGCGTCATCACGAGGGTCGAGGGGATCCGCTGCACACCGGGCAAGCTACCGAGTCGGGTACCGGAGGACCTCGGGTACACGCGGACGTCAGGTGTGAAGTCGCGCAGGAACCGGTCGCTCCGCCGACACGAGGAGCGCGTCGGCGACGGCACGCGCGGTAGCGGTCCCGAGGCCCGGTTCGCGGAGGCGCATCGCGAGGTACCCCGAGACGAGGAGCAGCAGCTGCTCGGCGAGCGCCCCGGCGTGTGCGCCGACCACGGGCTCGGCCGACTCGGTCAGGCGTCGCCGCAGGGTGTCCGTCTCGCGGTCGAGGACCGCGCGGACGTCTGACGGGGCGTCGACGTACTCGGCCGCCGTGCCGAGGAACGCGCACCACCGCGACCCCGACGGCGTGGAGCGGTAGTCGTCGAGAGCGTCGAACACCGCGAGCAGTCGGCCGCGGTCGTCATCGGCGGCGTCGACGGCCCGGTCCCACCCGGCGAGCCAGTCGTCGTGTCGACGGGCCAAAGCCGCGGCGACGAGCGACTCCTTGCTGGCGTACCCGCGGTAGAGCGTGGCGCTCGATATCCCCGCGCGCTCGAGGACGGCGTCGATCGGCGTCGCGGCGATGCCCCGGGTGAAGAAGAGCTCCTCGGCGGCGTCGAGCAGCTTCTGCTCGGTTCCTGGACGCATCGCCATGAAAGCACCCTAGGCTCTCATAAGTGAAACGATCGTTTTCATTACGACAGTCGGTGTTCCTGGGGAGCGGCCTCGGCCTGATCGCCGCGACGTACGGCCTGGTCCGGCTGGCGTACGGGCTGTTCCTGCCCGACGTCCAGCGGGACCTCGGGCTGCGCGCCGACGCTGCGGGGTGGGTCTCGTCCGGAGCCTCGGCGATGTACTGCGTCGGCGCCGTGGTCGGGTACCGCTGTGCCGGCCGCGTGCCCCGGGTCCTCGTGTCGGTCGCCGCCGTCGTCGCAGGCGGTGGTGCACTCGGCATGGCCGCGGCCGGCGATCCCACGGCGTTCGCGATCGCGTCGGTCGTCGGTTCGGCGGGCGCGGGACTGGCCTCGCCCGCACTCGTCAGTCTCGTGACGACCCTCGTGCCGCAGCCGGCACAGGGCCGGGCGCAGGCCGTGGTGAACGCCGGGACGGGCCCCGGCCTCGTCGCCGCGGGTGTGCTCGCGCTCGTGCTCCTGCCCGACTGGCGGACCGCGTGGACGTGGTCCGGGATCGCGGCGCTGGTCATCGGGGTGGTCCTGCTCGCGTCCTCGTGGTCGCCCCGCCGGACGGCGACGGCCGGGCAGACCCCCACGAAGCGAGCACCGGCCCCGGACCGGGCGTGGTGGACGGCGCACCGTGCGGTCCTCGTGCTCGCCCTGCTCTTCGGCGCAGGGTCGGCGGTCGTGTGGACCTACGGCCGCTCGGTGCTCGTCGACGCCGGCGCACCGGTCGCCGTCTCGGTGTCCGCGTGGATCGCGCTCGGCGCGGGTGGTGCCGCCGTCGTGGCGACCGCCCGGTGGACGAGTCGGCTCCGTGCCCGGACGCAGTGGACGCTCACCACCGCCGCCGTCGCCCTCGGTGTGCTGGCGCTCGGCACGGTGCCGCAGTGGACGCCCGTGGCGCTCGTCGCGTGCGCCGTGTTCGGCTGGGGGTACACGGCGGCGACCGGGGCCCTGATCGCGTGGACCACCGAGATCGATCCGGAGCGGTCCTCGGCCGGCACCTCGGTACTCTTCGTGGCGCTCGTCCTCGGCCAGGCCGGCGGTGCCGCGGCGGCCGGAGCGGTCGTCGAACCGCTGGGGTCGCTCGGCACGTTCGGGGCCGGGGCGCTCGTGACGGCCGCCTGTGCCGTGCTCGGTGCGCGGGTCAGAGCAGCGGGCGCAGCTCGATCTTCCGGTTGCACGCCACCGACGCCTCCTGCGCGACCCGCAGCGCGGTCTCGGCGTCCGGCAGGTCCATGACCCAGAACCCGGCGACGAACTCGGCCGGGTCCCCGACGAGCCCCGGGGTCGTGGTCGGCTCGGCGCGACGGGCGTCGACCACCACGGCGTCCGACGGCGCGGACACCCCGGCCGCGAAGACGACGGCGTCGCCGAGCCGCTCGTTGAGCGCGTCGACCGCGTCCGCCTCGGCCCGTGTCGCGGACTCGGTCCGACCGGCGGCCTCGGCCTGCCCGTCGTCGATGACGTTGACGAGGAACTGCATGGTGCCTCCCCTGTTCGGTTGGCGGCAGGCTACTCCGGCGATCGCACCCGCTACCGTGGTGACCATGGGGACGACCGCGGAGTGGTCACGGCTGCCGGTGGGGCGCCGCGAGTTCCGCCAGGACGCCCTCCTCGCACTGGTCCTCGGCGCCGGACTGGCGATCACGACGATGCTCTACGGGTCGGCCGGGACCTACGGCGACGACCAGGCAGCGTGGTGGGTCTCGGCACTGCTCGTCGTGGCGAACGCCGCACCGGTCGCGTTCCGCCGCCGCTGGCCGATGACGATGGCGGTCGTCTCGGCGCTGGCCTTCGCGGCGACGCAGATCCTGCACGTGCCCGAGGTCTTCCTCGTGAACTTCACGCTGTTCATCGCCCTGTACACGGTCGGTGCGTGGTGCTCGGACCGTGTGCGCGCCGAGCTCGTGCGCTGGGTGGTCATCGGCGGCATGTTCGCCTGGCTGTTCGTCGCGATCGCCTTCGGCTGGGCGGTGCCGAACGCGCTGCCGAACGACGACGGCGGCCTCATCCCGCCGTACATCGCGCTCTCGCTGCTCAACATCGTGATCAACGTCATCTACTTCGGCGCTGCCTGGTACGCCGGCAACCGGGCCTGGGCGTCGGCGGTGGCGAAGCACGAGCTCGACCTCCGCACCGCCGAGCTCGCCGCCGAACGCGAGCGGAGCGCTGCCCAGGCGGTGACGATCGAGCGCGTGCGCATCGCCCGCGAACTCCACGACGTCGTGGCGCACCACGTGTCGCTCATGGGGGTGCAGGCCGGCGCGGCTCGACGCGTGATCGGCCACGACCCCGAGCAGGCGACGGCGTCGCTCGGCGTGGTCGAGCAGAGCGCCCGGACCGCCGTCGAGGAGCTCCGCCGGATGCTCGGCACCCTCCGTGCCGACGAGGACGGCGGCGACGAAGTCCGAGCGGCTCCGAGCACCGAGGGGCTCGGCCGGATCGGCGAGCTGGCCGACTCGGCTCGGACGGCGGGGCACCCGACCGAGTACGTCGTGGTGGGCAGCGTCCGCGACGTCCCGCCCACGGTCTCGGCGGTCGCCTACCGGATCGCGCAAGAGGCGGTGACGAACGTCCTCAAGCACGCCGGCCCGACGGCCCGGGCGGACGTCCGGGTGCGGTACCTCGACGACGGCGTCGAGGTCGAGGTCACCGACGACGGACACGGCGACCGGGCACCGCGGAACACCGCGGGCAGCGGACTCGGCCACGTGGGGATGCGCGAACGCGTCGCCGCGGTGGGCGGACGGATCGAGATCGGGCCGCGCGCCCGGGGAGGCTGGCTGGTGCGGGCATGGCTGCCGACGACCTGACCATCGTGCTCGCGGACGACCAGGACCTCGTCCGGGCCGGCTTCCGCGTCATCCTCGAGTCCGAGCCGGGGTTCCGGGTCGTCGGCGAGGCCGCTGACGGCGCCGAGGCGGTCGAGGCCGTGCGGACGCTCCGACCGGACGTGGTGTGCCTCGACGTCCAGATGCCGAACGTCGACGGGCTCGAGGCGGCGCGTCGGATCGCCGCGCTCCCGGAGCCACCGGCCGTGCTCGTCCTGACGACCTTCGACCACGACGACGCCCTCTTCCAGGCGCTCGAGGCCGGGGCGAGCGGGTTCCTGCTGAAGAACGCCTCCCCCGAGCGGCTGATCGACGCCGTCCGCACCGTGGCCGCCGGCGATGCGCTCCTCGCCCCGGACGTGACCCGCCGGGTGATCAGCCGCGCGACCGCCGGGTCCGGGGCGCCCGCGGCACCGGACGGCGACGAGGCGGTCGTCACGGCAGGGCTGACCGAGCGTGAGACCGAGGTCCTCCGGCTGCTCGCCCGCGGGCTGAGCAACGCCGAGATCGCGACGGAGCTGTGGGTCGGTGAGGCGACCGTGAAGACCCACGTGTCGAACGTCCTCCAGAAGCTCGGACTGCGCGACCGCATCCAGGCGGTCGTCTGGGCCTTCGAGCACGGCGTGGCCGGAACCCCCGCCTAGACCCCCGTCCGACCCGCGCTCCCCCACGCGGCGGAGCCCGCAGTGCCCCGATCCCCGTCGCCAGCCGGAGGCGCCCGTCGCACCCCGCGCAATAGCGTCGACGCAGGCGGAGCGAACCGCCGCGAGAGGGGAACGACATGCTCACCATCGACGGGGTGACCAAGCAGTACGGCGACCGCCGCGTGCTCGACGACGTGACGTTCACGGTCGGCGACGGACGCCTGACCGGGTTCGTCGGCGGCAACGGTGCCGGCAAGACCACCACGATGCGGATCCTGCTCGGCGTGCTCCAGGCCGACGCCGGCACCGTGTCCATCGACGGCACCACGATCGGCCCGGCCGACCGTCGCCGCTTCGGCTACATGCCGGAGGAGCGCGGGCTCTACCCGAAGATGCCGGTCGCCGAGCAGATCACGTACTTCGCCCGGCTGCACGGCGTCGACAAGCGCACCGCGGCGAGCCGCACCACCGACCTGCTCGACCGGCTCGGCCTGGCGCCGCACGCCACCGACGCCGTCGAGAAGCTGTCCCTCGGCAACCAGCAGCGCGTGCAGGTCGCCGCCGCGCTCGCCCACGACCCCGAGGTCCTCGTGCTCGACGAGCCGTTCTCCGGCCTCGACCCGATGGCCGTCGACGTCGTGCTCGCCGTCCTGCGCGAGGCAGCGGCGGGCGGCGTGCCCGTGCTGTTCTCGAGCCACCAGCTGGACGTCGTCGAGCGGCTCTGCGACGACGTCGTGGTGATCGCCGGGGGCACGATCCGCGCCGCCGGCCCACAGGACGAACTGCGGAAGCAGGCCGGCCCCGCCGCGTGGGAGCTCCTCGTCGACGGGGACGTCGCCTGGCTCCGCGACGAACCGGGCGTCACCGTCCGCGAGTTCGACGGCGGGTACGCCGTGTTCGAGGCCGACGACGCCACCGCGCAGCGCGTCCTGCAGCGGGCCGTCCAGCACGGCACCGTCGGGTCGTTCTCGCCGCGTGTCCCGCGGCTCAGCGAGGTCTTCCGGGAGGTCGTCCGATGAACGGCTCGTTCGTCCAGTCCGTGCGGCTCGTCGCCGCGCGCGAGATCCAGGCCCGCGTCCGCAGCAAGGCGTTCGTCGTGTCCGCCTGCATCCTCATCCTCATGGTCGTCGCGTCGATCGTCGTCGGCGGCATCGTCGGCAAGGCCACGGCGGGCGACACCACCCCGGTCGCGGTCGTCGACGGGGTCAGCCTGCCGACCAGCAAGGGGCTCGACGTCACCGAGGCGCCGACCGCTGCCGCCGCCGAACGACTCGTCGAGAACGGTGACGTCGACGCGGCGGTCCTGCCGTCCGACGACCCGCTCGGCTACAAGGTCGTGGGGCTCGACGACGCCCCGACCGACGTCGTCCAGGCGCTGAGCGTCTCCCCCCGCATCGAGCTGCTCGACCCGAACGCGATCCCCGGCGGCCTGGTCTACATCGTGGCGCTGGCCTTCGGCGTCGTGTACTTCGCGTCCGCCGTGACCTTCGGTCAGTCGATCGCGCAGAGCGTCGTCGAGGAGAAGTCCACCCGCGTCGTCGAGATCCTGATGGCGGCGATCCCGGCCCGGGCACTCCTGGCCGGCAAGGTCCTCGGCAACAGCGTGATGGCGTTCGCGCAGATCGTCGCGGTGGCGATCGCGGCGGCGGTGACGCTCGCGGTCACCGGGCAGGACAACATGTTCACGGTGCTCGGCCCGAGCATGCTCTGGTTCGTCGGGTTCTTCGCGATCGGCTTCGTGCTCATCGCCTCGCTGTTCGCGGCGGCCGCGGTGCTCGTCTCCCGCCAGGAGGACGTCGGCAGCGTCACCACCCCCGTGATGATGCTCGTGATGATCCCGTACATCCTCATCATCGTCGCCTACAACAACCCGACGATCCTCGGCGTGATGTCCTACGTGCCGTTCAGCGCGCCGATCGGGATGCCGATGCGGATCTTCCTCGGGACCGCCGAGTGGTGGGAGCCGATCCTGTCCCTCGTCATCGTGGCGGTCTCGGTCGTGCTCGTCGTGGTCGTCGGCGCCCGGATCTACGAGAACGCGCTGCTGCGCACCGGCAGCCGGGTGAAGCTGACGGAGGCACTGCGCGCCAGACCCGGCAGAGCCGGACGGGGGGCGCCGCGCGCGTGGCCGGTCCCCCCCACCCGCACCGCGCCTCCCGTCCCTGCGTCAGCGCGCTCAGGCGCTGAGCGTCGCGAAGGCGGACCGGTGCCAGACCAGCGGGCTGTGCGCGAAGTCCGACATGAGTCCGAGGACCCGCAGCACGACGATGTCGTGGTCACCCGCGGGGTAGGTGTGCTCGACGGCGCACTCGAGCCAGATCGGAGCCCCCTCGAGGAAGACCGACCCCGACTCGGACACCGTCGTGTCGACGCCGACGAACCGGACCGACTTGTCCTTCGACGCGAGCTGCCGGGTGACCTGCGCGTGCCCCTCGCCGAGGATCGAGACCCCGATCGTGCCGGCCGCACGCAGCACCGGCCACGTCGACGACGTGTGCTGCACCGCGAACATCACGAGCGGCGGGTCCTGCGACACCCCCACGGTGAAGGACGAGGCGACGAGCACCGTGGGCTCGTCGTCGACGACGGCGGCGAGCGCCGCGACCCCGCAGGGGAAGCCGGAGAACGCCTGACGGAGGGCACCGAGGTCGGGGGCCTCGGGCGAGTAGGGGCTGATCATGAGCGGGTTCCTTCCTGGAGGCTCGCGGTCGCGCCGAGGACGACGTCGCGCCACCGGGCGAGCCAGACCTCGGTCGATGCGGGCTCGGAGTACTGCTTGTCGTTGAGGTACAGGGCCGGAGCCGGGACGGTCGCTCCGAGCTCGACGAGCACGGGCTTGAGGAAGACCTCGGGGGCGAGGGCGTGCGCGGGGCCGGCGCCGAGCATGAGCGGGACGGCGACGACACCGGCGAGGCCGTCCCCGGTGGCGAACTGGTCGAGGAAGAGCTTGAGGACGCCGGTGTAGGTCGCCTTGAACGTGGGCGAGGCGACGACGACGAGGTCGGACGCGGCGACGGTGCGCACCGCGTCCGACACCGCGTCGTCGCCCCAGCCGAGCAGGCCCGGGCCGAGGTCGATCACGTCGACGACGTTGTCGGGAGCCCGACCGGTGAGGCGTTCGAGCACGACCGTGGCCGCGTCGAGCGTCCGCGATGCCGGCTTGGGGTTGCCGGCGACGACGGTGGTGATCATCGATCTGCTCCTGCGGTCGGGGACGGTGTGCGACTGCAGTCCATCCGCCGTTCGTTTCGCCTCCGTGGCGCGCCCGTATCGGGTGGGTTACGCCAGGGGGCGCCGGATGCCACGGCGGGGAATGCCCTGGTCAGCGGCTGCCGCTCCGGGCGGGTCCGTCGCATTCCGCCAGCGGGGTCCGCTCGGCCGACCGTGGACTTGTGAGAGACGCGTTACCGGAAGTCGGCGCGATTGCTTCCGGGGTGTTTCGCCCGGGCGGCGCCGCCGCACGGACGCGCGGATCCGCACCGCTCCGGGGTGGGGCGGCGGGATCGCCCGCCCCGGAACGGCGCGGCACGGCGGCTCGTCGACGCCGTGGCGCCGGTGGCCTAACACCGGCGAAACAAACGCCTAACAGGACCGTTACCGCCGGGCACCCGCTGGCGGCCCGCAGCCCGTTACATTCGCATCAGCCCCACCGGAGCGGCCCCGTCATCCCCGACGCATCGCCCCCGGCGGAGCGCTCTCCCACACCCCGAAGTGACCGACGCCCCTCGTCGTCACGCCCACCCCGCGCCGCGGGGTGTTCGGCGTACCCGCAGCACCGGCAGCACCCGCACCCGTCACCCGTCCCCGCACCACGTCCTGGAGGTCCTCGACCGATGTCGTCCCCCGCACCCACCCGAACGCGGCTCGCACGTCCCGCGCTCCTGGCCGCCGCACTCAGCGGTGTGCTGTTCCTGTCCGCCTGCTCCGCCACCTCGACGGCCTCGACCGACTCGTCCGACGACTCCGCCGGGGTCGAGCACGCCACCAGCCAGATCACGGCGGCGAGCGTCGACCCGGAGTTCACCTTCGAGGGCAAGCCGTTCGACATGTCGAAGATCGCGGGCAAGACGATCTTCAACATCCCGAACTCGTCCGCCGTGCCGTTCATCGTGTCCGTCGACGAGGCCGGGCAGCAGCTCGCCGAGGAGTACGGCGCGAAGTGGATCGAGTACACGAACCAGGGCACGCCGACCGAGCAGTCCGCCGGCATCGACCAGGCGATCAGCCGGAAGGCCGACATCATCGTCCTCGCGCAGGGCGTCAACGGCGAGCTCATCGTCCCGGCGCTCAAGCGTGCGAAGGCCGCCGGCATCCCGGTGCTCATCAGCCACACGTACCAGACGGGTGAGGCGCTCCCCGACCAGCTGCAGGACCTCGTCGCCGCCCAGGTGACCGCGCCCTTCCACGAGGCCGCGAAGCTCAACGCCGACTGGGCCATCAAGGAGACGAAGGGCGCGGGTGACGTGCTCATCATCACCTCGTCCGAGGTCCCGCCGTCGGACGGCATCGTCAAGGCGATGCAGGAGGAGTTCGACGAGTACTGCTCGGGCTGCAAGGTGAAGGTGACGAACGTGCCGGTCGCCGACTGGGCGACGAAGATCTCGTCGACCGTCCAGTCCGCGATCCAGTCCGACCCGAACCTCGACTACGTCCTGCCCGTGTACGACTCGATGGCCCTCTTCGTCGAGGCCGGGGTGACGGCGGCCGGCAAGACCGGCCAGGTCTTCACGTCCTCGTACAACGGGACGCCCGCGGTGATGAAGATCCTGCAGGAGGGCAACGTCATGACGATGGACATCGGCGAGAACATGGAGTGGCTCGCCTACGCCACGCTCGACCAGGCCGGTCGCGTCCTGACCGACACCCCGATCATCGAGGACGGCGACGAGCAGACCCCGCTCAAGGTGTTCACGAAGGACAACGTCGACGAGGCCGGCACGCCGCCCGCGCCGAGCAAGGGCTACGGCGACGCGTACAAGACCGGGTACGAGGAGATCTGGGGTCCGGCGAAGTGAGCGCCACCCGGGAGGCACGGCGCAGCCCCGCAGCGTCCGCTGCGGTCGTCGAGGCCGGTGCGACCACCGCGCCGGTCCTGCGGATCAGCGGGCTCACCAAGCGGTTCGGCGGACTGACCGCGCTCGACGACGTCGAACTCGAGGTCCGTCCGGGCCAGGTGCACGCGCTGCTCGGCGAGAACGGTTCCGGCAAGTCGACCCTCATCAAGATCCTGTCCGGCACCTACGCGCCGGACCCGGGAGCGACGATCGAGGTCCGCGGCTCCCGGCTCCCGCTGCCGGTGCCTCCCGGGTACTTCCGCCGCGTCGGCATCAGCTTCGTCCACCAGGACCTGGCCCTCGTGCCGTCGCTCGGGGTGACCGAGAACCTCCGGCTCGCCACCGTCGTCGCCGGCCGCGGTCCGTTCGTCCGCTGGGGCGCCGAGCACCGGGCGGCCGCGGAGCTCTTCGCCCGCTACGGCGTGGACATCGACCCGCGTGCCCGGATCGAGGAACTGACCGACACGCAGAAGGCGCTCGTCGCGATCCTGCGGGCCGTCGCCGAGCTGGGTGACGACCGGGCGCTCATCGTCCTCGACGAACCGACCGTGTTCCTACCGAAGGAGGACGCGGACCTGCTCTTCCGCGTCGTCAAGGACCTCGTGTCCGACGGCCGCACGTCGGCCCTCCTCGTGTCGCACGACATGTCCGAGGTCCTCGAGCACGCCGACCGCGTCACGGTCCTCCGGGCCGGTCGGGTCCAGGCGCACCGGGACACCGCGACCACGACCGCGGACGAGCTCGTCTCGCTCATCGTCGGACGCGGGCTCGACGGCGCGGCCGCACGCAGTGCCCGCCCCGCCACCACGGGCGACGCGGTCGTGACGGTCCGGGACCTCCGGGCCGGTGTCGTCGACGGGCTCTCGTTCGACGTCGCGGACGGCGAGGTCGTCGGCATCACCGGGCTCGCCGGCTCGGGCGTCGAGGACGTGCTTCCAGGCCTGTACGGCGCCCGGGCGGCGACCGGGACCCTCACAGTCCGGGACGCCGCAGTCGACCTCGGCGCCACCAGCCCGGCGACCTCGATCGCCCGCGGGGTCGTCTACGTCCCCGCCGACCGCAAGCGCGAGGGCGGTGCCCTGACCCTGTCCGTCGAGCAGAACGTGACCCTGCCCGTCCTCGGGAAGCTCCGCGGACTGCTCGGGCTCTCGCCGGCGCGGGAGCGGTCGCACGTCGAGGGCCTCGTCCGCGACTGGGACGTCCGTCCCGCCGACCCCTCCGCGCTCTTCGGCACGCTCTCCGGCGGCAACCAGCAGAAGGCCGTCCTCGCGAAGTGGATGCAGGACGACCCGCGGCTCGTGCTGCTCCAGGAGCCGACGCAGGGCATCGACGTCGGCGCCCGTGCGGCGATCTTCTCGATGCTCCGCCGGACCGCCGACCAGGGCGTCTCGATCGTCTGCGCCTCGACCGACTACGACCAGCTCGCCCAGATGTGCGACCGGGTCGTGGTCCTCGCCCACGGCCGCGTCCACGACGTGCTCACCGGCGACCGGATCGACCGCGACGTCATCGCGGCAGCCGTCGTCGCCAGCCTCGTCGACCCCGCTCCCTCCTCCCCCGACTCCTCCCCCGTCAAGGAGACCGCCTGATGTCCACCACCGCCGAACCCGCCCTCGAGACGTCGATCGTCCGCCCCACACGCCCGCGCTTCTCGTGGGGGCACACCGAGCGCTACGCCCTGCTCGGCGCCTGGCTCGTCATCGTGATCGCGTTCAGCATCGCGCTCCCCGACACCTACCCGACCCTGGGGAACCTGCAGAACATCCTCGGGTCCCAGTCGGTGCTGCTCATCCTGGCGCTCGGCTTCCTGTTCCCCCTGACCGCGGGTGAGTTCGACCTGTCCGGCGCCTCGACGATGTCGCTCTCCGCCATGACGATCGCCGTCCTCAACGCCAAGATGGACATCCCGCTGCTGCCGGCGATCCTGGTCGGCCTGGCGATCGGCGTGGTCGTCGGCCTGGTGAACGGCCTGCTCACGGTCGCGTTCCGGATCGACTCGTTCATCGTGACGCTCGGCACGTCGACCTTCATGATCGGGATCATCCAGTGGATGAGCGCGTCCTCGTCGGTGACCGGCATCGACCCGGCGCTCGTCCAGGCGACCGTCGGGTGGCGCGGGCTCGCCGGGCTGCCCCTGGCGTTCGTCTACGGCCTGATCGCCACCGTGGTCGTCCTCATCGTCCTCAGCGCCACCCCGGTCGGTCGACGGCTCCTGTTCGTGGGCACCGGTCGCACCGTCGCCGAGCTCTCCGGCCTGAACGTCCGCCGGCTCCGCGTCGGCGCGTTCGTCGGCGCGGGCCTCACCGCCGCGGTGGCCGGGGTCGTCTACGCCGGCACGCTCGGCGGGGCGGACCCCTCGAGCGGGCAGTCGTTCCTGCTCCCCGCGTTCGCCGCCTGCTACCTCGGGGCCACCGCGATCATCCCCGGACGCTTCAACGCCATCGGCACCTTCATCGCCGTCTACTTCCTGTTCTCCGGCGTCGTCGGGCTCCAGATGCTCGGCGCCGACAACTTCGTCCAGCAGCTCTTCTACGGCGGTGCGCTCATCGTCGCCGTCGCGGTCTCCCAGACGATCCGACGGCACTCCGTCGCGAGCGCCGCCAAGGCCGCCGCCAAGCAGTCCTGACCCTCCTCCACACACAGAAAGCGAGTCCCCCATGGACATCGGAGTCTTCATCCCGATCGGCAGCAACGGCTGGCTCATCTCCACCACCTCGCCGCAGTACAAGCCATCGTTCGACCTCAACCTCGAGATCGTGCAGAAGGCCGAGTCGTACGGCTTCGACTTCGCCCTGTCGATGATCAAGCTGCGCGGCTTCGGCGGCCCGAGCGGGTTCTGGGACGAGAACCTCGAGTCCTTCACCCTGATGGCCGGCCTCGCTGCCCGGACGGAGCGCATCCGACTGTTCGCCACCACGGCCGTCCTCACGATCCCGCCGGCGATCGCCGCACGGATGGCCGCCACGATCGACTCGATCTCGCACGGGCGCTTCGGGCTGAACCTCGTCGCCGGGTGGCAGAAGGCGGAGTACGACCAGATGGGGCTCTGGCCGGGCGACGAGGTGCACTTCAAGCGTCGGTACGCCTACCAGACCGAGTACATGCAGGTCATGAAGGAGCTGTGGGAGGACGGCGTCAGCAACTTCCAGGGCGAGTACTTCCAGATGGACGACTGCCGGATGCTGCCGAAGCCGACGTCGCACATCCCGATCGTCTCGGCCGGGCAGTCCTCGCAGGGCATGGCGTTCGCGGCGGAGTACTCGGACTACAACTTCTCGATGGGCGTCGGCGTGAACACCCCGACCGCGTACGCCGAGCAGAACGAGACGCTCCTCGCCGCGCGGGAGAAGACCGGGCGGGACGTCGGCTCCTACGTGCTGTTCATGGTCATCGCCGACGAGACCGACGAGGCCGCGCAGGAGAAGTGGCAGCGGTACAGCGACGGCGTGGACGTCGAGGCCATCGCCTGGATGACCGGGCAGGCGCTCACCGACACGAACGGCGAGGACGGCAACACCGCGAAGCGGATCTCGCTGCCGGAGGGTGCCGTGAACATGAACATGGGCACGCTCGTCGGCTCCTACGAGCACGTGGCGGCGATGCTCGACGAGGCCGCCGACGTCGCGGGCACCAAGGGCATCATGCTCGTGTTCGACGACTTCCTGCAGGGCATGGACGACTTCGGCACCCGCATCCAGCCGCTCATGCGCACCCGCGAGGGCGTCGTGTCGTCGGCGCCCGCCGTCACCCCGAGCGCGGTCACCGCATGACGGCCGGCAGCACGGCGCCGACCCTCGAGGTCGCGGTCGTCCAGGCCGGGCAGATCCCCGCCGACGGCGACGCCGCGATCGACGGCCTCATCGCGCTGTTCGAGCAGGCCGCCGAGGGCGCCGACCTCGTCGTCTTCCCCGAGCTCACCACGACGCCGTACTTCTGCGGCGTCCGGAACGACAGCCGCAAGGCCTGGGCGCAGCCCGTGCCCGGTCCGGCGACGGCACGGTTCGCCGAGGCCGCGCGACGACTCGGCACGGCGGTCGTCTTCGGCCTCTACGAGGACGCCGGCGACGCGCAGTACAACAGCGCGGTGCTCATCGACGCCGACGGCACCCTCGTCCACGGCACCGACGTGCACGGCGACCGCGTGCCGGCGTACCGGAAGACGTCGATCCCGACGAACGCGATCTCCGACGTCGACGAGAAGCACTACTTCGCGCCGGGGTCGGGGCCGGTCGTGTTCGACGCGCTCGGCACCCGGTTCGGCATGCTCATCTGCTACGACCGGAGCTTCCCCGAGTACTGGCTCGCGTCACGGGCCGCGGGTGCCGAGGTGATGCTCGTACTCGTCTCCTCGATGGGGTTCCGCGAGACGCTCTTCACGCAGGAGCTGCAGGTGCGCGCCCTCGAGACGCAGACCTGGGTCGTCGCCCCGAACCGCGGCGGCGAGGAGACCGTGGACGGCAAGACCGTGAGCTACTTCGGCCGCTCGTCGGTCGTGTCGCCCCGCGGCGAGCTCGTGGTCTCCGCCCCGGCGCACGAGGCCGGACCCATCGTCCGGGCGACGCTCGACGTCGCCGAGGTGGCCGCGGTGCGGGAGGACTTCCCGCTCGGGCGCGACCGGCAGCCCGGGGTGTTCCGCTACCTCGCGGACGCCCACGCCGCGGCGGTGCCGGCGTGACGGACGTGTTCGCGGTCGTGCGCGGGACGATCGCGCCCCAGCTGGAGCAGGCGCTGCACGACAGCCGCGCGAACCCGCTCCCGGCCGCCCCGTCGTCCCTGCCGGCGGAGCCCGGGCACAGCCAGGCGCTGTTCACCCGGCTCCTCGCGGCGGCGATCGACTCGGCACCGACCCCGGCAGCACCGGTCGCTCCCGCTCCGGCGTCCACGGTGTCCACGGCCGCGACGGCGTCCGACCCCGCGGCGGCGAGCGTCACCGAGCTGCTCGCGGCCTACCGCGACGGTTCCACCACCCCCACCGCCGTCGTCGGAGCCCTCGCCCCGCACTGGACGAGCGACGACGTGTGGTCCGACGCCGTCCTCCGCCTGGTCGACGGCGCCGAGCAGGCAGCGGTCGAGTCGACCCGGCGCTGGGCCGCGGGCGAGGCCCGTGCGCTCGAGGGCGTGCCGTTCGCGGTGAAGGACATCATCGACGTCGCCGGCACGGTCGTCACGAGCGGCTCGCTGCAGACCGGCGACCGCGTGGCCCCCGCCGACGCCACCGTGGTCGCCCGGCTCCGTGCGGCCGGGGCGATCCCGGTGTTCACGGCGGCGACGACCGAGTTCGCCTGCGGCGGCCCGCACAACGCCCGGTACGGCGCCGTCCGGAACCCGTGGGACCCCGAGCGCTGGACGGGCGGGTCGTCGACCGGCTCCGGTTCCGCCCTCGCCGCACGCATCGTCCCGCTCGCGCTCGGGTCGGACACTGGCGGATCGATCCGGGTGCCGTCGGCGCTGTGCGGGACGACCGGCATCAAGCCGACGTACGGCCTCGTCCCGCGCACGGGCGTCGCGAGCCTGTCGTGGACGCTCGACCACGTCGGACCGATGGCCCGCACCGCCGAGGACCTCGCGCTCGTGCTCGCCGTGATCGCCGGTGGCGACGGGCAGGACCCCACGACGCACACCGCGGTCCCGCTCGTCGAGGCGGCACCGGGACGGATCGCGGGGATGCACATCGGCGTGCCCCGGGCCTGGTTCACCGAGCGGGTGGACCGTGCGGTGCTCGACGCGCACGCGGCCGCGGTCGACCGGTTCGCGGCACTCGGGGCCGAGATCGTGCCGATCGAGTTCGACGACCTCGAGGCGATCGACGCCGAGTGCTGGACCGTCTTCTACGGCGAACTCGCGGCCAACCAGGAGGCCAACGCCGCCACCGCCGACCTGTTCGACGCCGGCACCCGTGCGCGGTTCGACGTCGCGTTCACGCCGACGGCCGCGGACTACCTCCGGTCCCTCCGACGCCGTCCGCTCGTGCAGGCCGCGATGGTCGCACGGATGGACGAGGCCGGGGTCGACGTCGTCCTCACGCCGGGGATCGGTGCCACGGCGCCCCGACTCGACGACCTCACGATGACGGTCGACGGCGTGCCGTACAACCTGCACGACGTGATCCCCCGGAACACCCGGGTCTTCGACTACGTCGGCTTCCCGGCGCTCATGATGCCCGCCGGGACCGCGCCGGACGGCCTGCCGGTCGGCGTGCAGCTCGTCGCACGCCCGTGGGACGACCGACTCGTCCTGTCCGCCGCCGCCGCGTTCCAGGAGGTCACCGACCACCACCACCGGGTGCCGCCGGCATCCGCCACGAGAGGGTCGACCGATCAGTAACCGCACCACGGACGAGGACGGCGCCCGCCGACGCGCGTGGCAGGTGCTCTGCGCGTCGAGCCTGAGCGTCGTCCTCGTCTTCATCTCCTCGAGCGCCCTGCTCGTCGCGCTCCCCGACGTCAGCCGTGACCTCGACGCCTCCGCCCTGCAGTCCAGCTGGGTCCTGCTCAGCTACATGCTCACGACGACGACGCTCATCCTCGTCTTCGGCCGGATCGCGGACCTCGTCGGGCGTCGCCGTCTGTACATCGCCGGCATCCTCGTCTTCCTCCTCGCCTCGCTCGCGTGCGGTGCAGCACCGGACGCCGCCGTCCTGCTCGCCGCCCGACTCGTGCAGGGCGTCGGTGCCGCTGCCATCGTCACGAACACCACGGCGCTCCTCACCGACGTGTTCCCGGAGTCGATCCTGTCGCTCGGCCTCGGGCTGAACGCCACCGTCGCCGCCGTCGGACAGGTCATCGGTCCGGTCGTCGGCGGCCTCGTCGCGGAGTCGTTCGGCTGGCGGTGGATCTTCCTCGCCGGGGTCCCGATCTCGCTCGCGGGGCTCGTCTGGTCGCTGCGACTCATCCCCCGCACCGCCCGGCCACGCTCCGGCGAACGCCTCGACGTCCCGGGCTCGGTGCTCTCCGTGGCCGCGGTCGGGCTGCTGGTCGGTGCCGTGTCGGTCGGCGGATCCGCGGGCTGGGCCGCCGTCCCGGTCGTCGCCATGGCCTCCGGCGCGGTGCTGCTCGGAGCGGTGTTCGTGTGGACCCAGCGCCGGGTCCCGCACCCGCTCGTCGACCCGGCGATCTTCCGCGACCGGGCGACCATCACGCTCTTCTCGGCCGCCGGCCTCTGCGCGCTGTCGAGCTACGCCCTCGTGCTCCTGGCGTCCCTGTCGTTCCAGGCTGTCTCGGGCAAGGACGCCGTCGAGGCCGCGCTCTGGGTGCTCCCCACCCCGATCGGCACGACCGTGGCCGCGGCGAGCGCCGGGGTCCTCGCCCGCCGGGTGCCCGCGCGCACGCTCTCCACCATCGGCATGCTGCTCATCGCGGTCGGGGCAGCGGTGCTCGCGGGGTCGCTCGCCGACGACGGTGCCTACGCCGTGACGGCCGTCGGACTCGGTGCCGTCGGGGTCGGCGTCGGGGTGTTCATGACGCCGAGCACCTCGGCCCTGATGACCCGTGTCCCGGAGCACCGCCGGGGCATCGCGAACGCCATCCGGTCGGCGCTGCAGAACGCGGGCTTCCTGTTCTCCACGGCGCTCGGTCTGGCGATCGCCACGAGTGGGCTCTCCGCCGCGCAGCAGGCCGCGGCGTACGACGGCAGCCTGCTCGGCCTGCCGGCGACCGACGTCCAAGCCTTCGTCGACGGCGTGCGCACCGCCGCGCTCACGTTCGCCGGGTGCGCGGTCGCCGGCGCGCTCATCGTCGCGTTCGGCCCGTTCGGCCCCCCGGACCGCCAGGCCCCGCTCCGACCGGACACGTCCGGCCCGGTGCCCGAGCCGGGGACGAGCGCATGACCGCCACGACGGGCACCGACCGCGCGCACGGGCCGACCGCCGGCCGACGTGCCGGGGTCGCGCCGCGCCTCCAGGCCCCCACCAGCCAGCCCCACGACGGAAGCAGGACCGCATGACCGACGACCACGACGACTACGTCTCGGCCGGCTACACCGGTGCGCTCGAACCGGGCCGACGGGCGGCGCTCGTCGTCGTCGACCCGGTGAACGCCTACGTCGACCCGGCGTGCGGGCTGTACGCCGGCGTCGAGGAACCCGTCGAGCGGATGCGCGAGCTCACGGCCGCGGCCCGGGCGGCCGGCGTGCACGTCGCCGTCACGACGATGGCGCTGTCGGCCGACGGCTCCAACGCGGGGGTGTTCTTCCGGAAGGTGCCGGCCCTCGCGGCGTACCTCCCCGGCACGTCCACCGGCGCGTTCATCGAGGGGCTCGCGCCGGTCGACGGGGACACCCTCGTGCCGAAGCAGTACCCGAGCGCGTTCTTCGGGACCTCGCTGGCCGCCGACCTCGTCGCACGAGGGGTCGACACGCTCTTCATCGCCGGACTCTCGACGAGCGGGTGCATCCGGGCCACCGCGACGGACGCCATGCAGCACGGCTTCGTGCCGATCGTCGTGCGCGAGGCCGTCGGCGACCGGCTGCCGAGCGTGCACGAGGCGAACCTGTTCGACATCCAGGCGAAGATCGGCGAAGTGTGGGGCATCGACCGGGTGCTCGCGCTCTGGAGCGCCGCGTGAGCACCGAGGCCCCGGTCCGCGGACGGCCCCGGAACGCCGCGGTCGACGAGGCCGTGTACACGGCGTGCATCGCGATCCTCGCCGAGGGCGACCCCCGGGCGTTCACCATCCGGGCGGTCGCCGACGCCGCCGGGGTGGGGGCGGCGACGATCTACCGGCGCTGGTCCAGCCGCGACGTGCTCCTCACCGAGACCGTCATCCGTCTGATGGAGGAGTCGATCCCGACGGTCCTCGACGCCCCGATCGACGAGGGTGTCCTCGGGCTCACCCGCGGCTGGGTGCACGCGCTCGTCGCGACCCCGGTCGGCCGGGCGCTGCCGCTCATCGTGGAGCTCGCCTCGCACGAGCCCCGGGTGGCCGAGGCGGTCGCCGCGTGGCACCTCGACCGACGGGTCCGGGTGAACGCGATGCTCCAGCGGGCGATGGACGCCGGCGACCTGCGGCCCGACGTCGACCTCGGGATCGCCGTCGACCTGCTCGGCGGTCCGACCTTCTACCGCCGGGTGTTCGTGTCCATCGACATCCAGGCACCCGACTACCCGGTGCGCCTCGCCCGGGAGTTCCTCCGGTGGGCCGGGTGGACCGGCGACACCACGACCGTGGGGGTGGTCTCGTGACCGACGTCGCACCGGACGACCGACTGGACGGCACGGCGGGACGTCGTCCGGTCCCGCCGTGGACGGACATGGCCATCGGCGACGTCACGCCCGGGCACTGGATCGGCTTCAACCGACGCTCGGACGCGGCCCGGCAGGTGTCCGACCTCATCCGCGCGGACATCGTCGCCGGTCGGTTCACCGGACCGCTGCCGTACGAGTGGGAGCTCCTCGACCTGTACGGCACGACGCGGAACGTCCTGCGCGCGGCGCTGACGCTCCTCAAGGAACAGCGGCTGCTCACCCGGGCACCGCGGTCGGGCACGTTCGGCGTGCGTCCGGTGGCCTCGGTGAGCCTGGCCCGGACCACCGAGGAGGTCACGATCTACGGCGAGAACACCGGCGGCAGCGTGTTCGACTCCCCGCGGCTGAGCATCGTGCACCTGTGCGTCCAGCTCGTGCCCGCGCCCGAGACCGTCCGGCGGAACCTCGAGATGGACGGCAGCGCCGCGTACTTCGTCGAGAGCCTCATCTCGTTCGACGGGGAGCCGAGCCGGGTGCGGACGAGCTGGGTGCCGCAGGAGCGGTTCCCGGACCTCGTGTCGGAGCCGCTCACCGAGTACGTGCCGGACGTGCTCGTGCGACGGGTGGAGCAGCGGCCGGTCGCTCGTCGACTGCTGCTCAGCACGGTGAACGCCGACCAGTGGAGCGCGGACCTGCTCGACATCGATCCGGGGCAGGCGATCTTCCACATCGAGCGGCTGATGTGCCTGGCCGACGGGACCCCGGTGGAGTACGGGTTCTCGCGGTACCGGGGCGACCGGGCGGTGATCGACTCCCGCATCGTGTGAGCCTCGACGCCGTCAGAGGAGCCCGAACACCGCCTGCGCGCCGAGGCTCGTCCCCGCCACGAGCACCCACAGCGCGATCCCGAGCAGCATCGGCCGGAACCCCGCCCGCCGGAGCGCGCCGAAGTCCGTCGAGACCCCGATCGCGGCGAGCGCCACCGTGATGAGGAACGTCGCGGCGGTGGAGAACCCCGGGGCCGCTGCGGCCGGCAGGACCCCGAGGGTGCGGAGGAGCACGACCACGAGGAACCCGATCAGGAACCACGGGACCAACCGGAACACGCGGACGCCCCCGGCGCGGCCCGTGTCCACGCCGGACGCGACCTGCTCGCGGGAGGTGCGCCGTGCCTCCAGGCCGGCCAGCCCCACGACGATCGGGATGATCATGAGCGTCCGGACCAGCTTCACGACCACCGCCGTGTCGGTCGCCTGCCGACCGTAGACGGTTGCCGTGGCGACCACCGACGAGGTGTCGTTCACCGCGGTGCCGGCGAAGACGCCGAACGCGTGCTGCGAGAGCCCGAGTGCGTGACCGACCAGGGGGAAGACGAAGACGGCGGCGATGTTGCACAGGAAGATCGTCGACATAGCGTAGGCGACGTCCGCGCTGACCGCGCCGATCACGGGCGTGACGGCCGCGATCGCCGAGGCGCCGCAGATCCCCGTCCCGACGCCGATGAGCGTGCGCAGTGCACTCGAGACCCGGAGCAGCCGACCGATCCCCCACGCTGCGACGAGGCACACGACGAGGGTCGTCAGCATCACGGGCAGCGTCTCGCCGCCGATGCGGAGCACCTCGGCGATCGAGAGCTGGGCGCCGAGCAGGACGACGGCGAACTGCAGGACCCGGCTCGAGGCGAACTTCACGCCGGGCTGCAGAAGACCGAGATCACCGCCCGAGCCCGCACCGGTGCCGTCGTGCTGTCGTCGTCGGCGGACGAGCCACCCGACCAGGGCGCCGAGCACGACCGCGGGGACCGGGCCGCCGACGACCGGGACCTCGCGGCCGACGACGGTGGCGGCGAGCCCGATCGCGAGGGCGAGTGCGACGCCCGGCCAGGCGGTGCGGAGGAACGGCATGGCGTCCAGCATGACAGGCCCACGGCGAACGGCAGCCGGCGTGCGGCGTCGCGGCGTCGCGGCTCAGCCGGCCGGCGGCACCTGCCCCGTCATCACCACGCGCCCGGCAGCGTCGTCCCACCGGAACGTCGCGTCGGCCCGACCGCTCGCGTCCGCAGTCGACTCGTCCGGCTTCGCGTAGCGGTAGGCGACCGCGATCGTCGACGGGTCGGTCCGGCTGATGTCCGGGACGAAGCCGTACTGCTCCTTCGTGGCCGTGCCGAGGTACCGGCCGTCGTGGAAGAGCAGGATCGCGACGGGCGAGCTGCCGGTCGCGAGGTCCAGGCCCACCGTGACCCAGGACAGCGGGGCGCACGCCTCGTACCCGGACGTGTCGGCCCGTGCGGCGTCCCACTTCGCGTCCTCGAGCCCGGCCGGCAGCGGCAGGTCGGCGATCGGCTGGGCGGCGGCATCGGCACCGCTCGACGGGCCGCACGTCGGCGTGGGGGTCGGAGTCGACGTCGGGGTCGGGGTCGGGCTCTCGGCGACCGCAGTCGGCGTGGCGGTCACGGTGCGGGTGGCGGTGGCGGTGGCGGTGGGGCCGGCGGTCGTCCCGCCGCTGCACCCGGTCAGGGCAACGGCCAGGACGGCGGCGAACAGGATCCCCCCGGTGGTGTTCACGGTGCGCATCCGGACAGGTTCCTCCTCGCCCTGCACAGAGTTCTCGGCGTATTCTTGGTTTCGGAAGCAACGACGATTCCGGCCATGCCTCGTCGTGTCGCGTTCCCCGACCTCGACGGGCCCCGACCCGACCAAGAGCCCTCGTGTCTGAACACCTCATCGAGTACGTCGCCCGTGACCGAACGGGCATCACCGCCGTCGTGACGACCACCAGCGTCATCGACGTCGACACCGTGATCAAGCACATCCACGCCGGTCACGGCGGGTACTACGTCGCGGCCGACTCGTGGAAGCGCACGCCGGTTCGGAGCCTGTCGTTCCTCGGCGGCGCGTACCTGTTCGCGAACTGGGACGGCTCGAAGCGGAACATGCTGCACGATCTCGCGCTCCGCGCTCCGACCCGGTCCATCGAGACGAAGCCGGTGGCGCGGCGTCCGCGGTTCTCGCGGGTGATCGACGCGATCCTCGGCCGGCGGCGGTCCCACCGGCGCTGACCGCACCGACCGACGTCCGAGCAGGATGGGGCCGTGCAGGACGTGACGGACGGGTGGGTGCGACGGCTCCGTGACGGGACCGCGCCGCGGCAGTGGCCGATCCACCTGGCTGCGGCGGTCCTGGTGCTGGGTGCACCGGCACTCATCGTCGCGGAGTTCGGCTCGCCGGCCTTCGTCGAGCAGATGGACCGCAGCAGTCGCGTGGGCAGCGTCGTCCTCGTCGAGCTGTTCCTGACCGTCGTCGGCATCGTGATGTCGGTCGGCACCTGGTGGAGCGGACGTCGTGACCGAAGGACACTCGCCCGCATCCGCGCGGGCGGTCGCGAACCCGCGTTCTTCCTGCCCGTGCTGACGAAGGGCATCCGGACCTCCGAGGACCTCCCGCGTCCCCGTCCCGAGGTGTGGACGCTCGATCGTGCCGGCATGCACGGATGGGCGCCGGACCGGGAGGCGCCGGTGATCGATCTGCCCTGGTCGCGGATCCGGACGATCGACCTCGCGACGAAGGACGCACGCGGCTCCCGCGTGGACTACGCGCTCTGGTTCGACCTCGTCGGTGGAGGCGAGCTCGTCCTGCCGCCGCGGACGGCCCTCGGCCGCCCGTTCGAGGTGGGACCCGGCGGTCTGGAGACGCTCCTGCCGGTGCTGCGGTCGCTGCGGCGCGAGCTGGTGGACTGACGGACGGGAGGCACGGTGCGGGCCCGCCCCGCGCCTCCCGTCCGCCGCCGGTGCGCGAGATCAGTCGTCGTCGCGGCGACGCGACCGCGTCCGCCGGAACCGCTTGCCGGTCTCCTCGTCGACCGCGATGCTGCCCGTCGGCAGGTTCGAGAAGTCGGGCGCGATGACGGTCGACTCCGGGACGCCACCCGGGCCGTCGAGGACGAGGATGTTGCTCGTGCTCGTGAGCGTCCGTCCCCGGAAGAAGTCCGGGGACCGCACCCACCAGACGACCATCAGCACGACACCGATGAGGATCGCGCCGACACCCACCACGGCGACCGCTCCGATGCCGAGGATCGTGACGTCCTTCCCGTCGTCGCCCTGCAGCCAGTCGGGTTGGGCGAACTGCACGAGTCCGTAGACGAACGTCACCGCGAGCGTCAGGCCGCCGAGCAACGGGACGAGCCCCCGCATGACGAAGTTCCGCACGGTGTTGAAGAGCGTCCGTCGGTAGACCCAGACGCACGCGAAGCCGGTCAGCCCGTAGTAGAAGGCGATCATCAGGCCGACGGAACCGATCAGGGCGGTGAGCAGGTTCGTCGAGATGACGGTGAACAGCACGTAGAAGCCGATCGACGCGATGCCCATCCCGATGGTCGACCAGGTCGGCGTGAGGAAGCGCCGGTGGATCCGGGCGAAGTGCGACGGCAGGGCCTTGTAGACCGCCATCGAGAGCGATGTCCGTGCGGTCGGCATGATCGTGGTCTGCGTCGAGGCGGACGCCGAGGTGAGGATCGAGAACGACAGCAGGGCCATCGCCGCGTGCCCGAGGAACGAGTTGCCGAAGAGCGCCGGGCCGATCGCCGAGAACACGTCGTCCGCGTTGCCCTGCGCCCCGAGGCCGATGCCCTTCGTCCCGACGCCGGCGAACGCGATCGCCGCGATCGACACGAGGGCGTAGATGACGAGGAGCAGGACCGTGCTGATGACGGCTGCGCGACCGGGGGTCTTCTCGGGGTCCTTCGTCTCCTCGTTGAGCGAGACGGCGGTGTCCCAGCCCCAGTAGATGAAGATCGCCGTGAGCATGGCGGGGGCGATGACCGAGCCGAAGTCCATGCCGCTCGGCCACAGCCACGACAGCGACGGTGTGATCGAGCCCTCGACGCCGTTGCCGGTGCCGACCCGCACGAGCGCGACGGCAGCGAACATCACGAGCACGAGCACCTCGATGCCGAGCAGGACGTACTGCAGCCGGGCCGACACCTCGACGCCGACGTAGCAGATGAAGGTCATCACGGCGATCCAGGCCACACCGGCGACGGTCGACCAGAGCGTGCTGTTCCCGAGGGCGCTGATCGCCGGGTCGTTCGTGAGGACGCCGACGAAGGAGTACCCGTACGAGCCGGCGATCTGGGCGAGGTTCGCCATCACGATGACGTCCGCGGCGATGATCCCCCACCCGCCGAGCCACCCCGTCACGGAACCGAACGCCCGGGTCGCCCAGGTGAACGTCGTGCCGCAGTCGGGGTCCTCGCGGTTGAGCTCCTGGTAGGCCACCGCGATCATCCACATCGGTATGAACGCGAGCAGCATGATCGCCGGGGCCTTCACCCCGGCGAGGAGCGCTCCCCCACTGGCCACGACCAACCCGAGGCTCGCGGCCAGGCTGTAGGCGGGCGCGGTGGACGAGATGCCCATGACGACGCTGCCGACCAGACCGATGGCCCCCGGTCGCAGTCCCTTCTCCGTGCCGACGGTCTCGGTCGACACCGTCACGACCCGTTCGTCTCGCATGACCACCACGCTCTCTCGATGGCGAGCGACGGAAACCGTCGCCGTCGCTCCACGACTCTGTGGATACGAGCACTGAAACTAGACCCCAGCAACGATTTCCGCACCTGGCTGTGTCAATCTTGATCCAGTCCCGAGAGGAGCACCAGCATGGAGGACGCCGACGTCGTCGTGATCGGTGCGGGCGTGGCGGGGCTCGCGGCCGCACGGGTGCTCGCCGGGGCCGGGCGCCGGGTCGTCGTGCTCGAGGCCCGGGACCGGATCGGCGGTCGGGTCCACACCGACCGGACCGACGGGCGCGTGACGGACCTCGGCGCCTCGTGGATCCACGGCGTCGAGGACAACGCCGTGGCCGACGCCGTCGCCGCGTTCGGCATCCGCACGGTCGAGTTCACCGTCGGCGGGTACCAGGTCGACAGCCGGCCGATCGCGTACCACGGGCCCGACGGTCGTCAGCTCGAGGCCGGTGCAGCCGCCCGGTTCGCCGACGACGTGCGCACGGTCGACCGCGCCCTGGCCGACGAGGTCGAGCGATCGGCGCCGCTCGACAGCTACCGCGACGTGGTCGCCCGGGCCGTCGCGGCGCAGCGCTGGGACGCCGAGCGGGCGGAACGGGTCAGCGAGCACCTCGAGCACCGGAGCGAGGAGCAGTACGGGGTCGCGAGCGACGAGCTCGCCGCGCACGGGCTCGACGACGACACGATCGCGGGCGACGAGGTGGTGTTCCCGGACGGCTACGACGCCCTGCCCGCACGCCTCGCCGCGGGGCTCGACGTCCGGCTCGGGCACGTCGTCGAGCGCATCGACCACGGGGACGGCGGGGTGGTGGTCACGAGCAGCCGCGGCCCGTTCCACGCCGAGGCCGTCGTCGTCACGGTGCCCGTCGGGGTGCTGCAGGCCGGCGACCTCGTGATCGAGCCACCGCTGCCCGCACGGCACCGGCAGGCACTCGGACGGCTGCGGATGAACGCCTTCGAGAAGGTCGTCCTGCGGTTCCCGGAGCGCTTCTGGGACGCCGACGTCTACGCGGTCCGGCAGCTCGGTCCGGCCGGACGGTGGTGGCACTCCTGGTACGACCTGACGCGGCTCGACGGGGTGCCGACGCTGCTCACCTTCGCGGCCGGTCCGGCAGCGCGGGCGATCCGGGGCTGGAGCGAGGAGCGGGTCGCGGACTCGGTGCTCGAGCAGCTCCGGCGACTGTACGGCGACGCCGTGGGGACGCCGACGTCGGTGCTCGTGACGGCGTGGCAGGACGACCCGTTCGCCCGGGGCTCGTACGCGCACATGCTGCCGGGGTCGACGACGAGCGACCACGACGACCTCGCAGTGCCGATCGCGGGGCGCGTGCACCTGGCGGGCGAGGCGACGTGGACCGACGACCCGGCGACCGTGGCCGGCGCGCTGTACTCGGGGCACCGTGCGGCGGTCGCGGTGCTCGGCCACGAGGTGCCGATCGACCGGGTCTGGACGGGCACACCCGCCGCGTGACCTGTGCGAGGATCGTCGAACACGCCGGCACGAGGGGTCCGGCACGAGGGGGAGAGCATGCTCGCGAGCGATGTGGCGAACGCGAAGTTCGCACCGACGAAGTGGCGCGAAGGGTACGACCAGCGCGAGGTCGACGACTTCCTCGACCGGGTCCGGGCGACCCTGGCCGGGTACGAGGCCGGACGTCCGGTCGACCCGCTGACGCCCGAGGACGTCACCCTGGCGCGTTTCCAGCCGACCAAGTTCCGCGAGGGCTACCGCCAGGACGAGGTCGACGACTTCCTCGACCGCGTGGTGGTCGCGCTGCGGCAGCACACCACCCGCCGCTGACCGGACCCGTCAGGCGCTGACCGGACCCGTCAGGCGCTGACCGGCCCGGTCAGGCGCTGACCGCGCCCGCGGCCTCCCCGATCCGCAGCCCGGTCGCCACGAGCCCCGCGACCGCCGGCGTCTCCCGCCCGACCGGCCACCCGAGCACCGTCGTCGCGAGGGGCGCGTCGAGCACCGGTACCGCGACGTGCTCGGGCCACTGCCAGGCGCGGCTCGAGCGCGGGATCACGAGCAGCGTCCGACCGAGCGCGACGAGCTGCGCCAGCTGCGACTGCGAGTGCACCTCCGGCCCCGGTCCCGGCGGGTAGGTCCAGTCGGCGAGCGGCCACCGCGCCATCGGCAGGTCGGGGACCGACGACACCTCGGCCATCGTGAGGGACCGGCGGTCGGCGAGCGGGTGGGACGCGGGGACGATCGCGACCTGCGGCTCGGAGTACAGGTCGACCGACTCGATCCCGGCGAAGTCGTCGAACGGCCGGTGCATCACCGCCACGTCCGCCGTGCCGTCGAGGAGGAGTCCCGCCTGCTCACCGATCTCGCAGAGCACCACGTCGACCGGCACGTCCTCGGGGGCCGCGTCGAGCAGGGCCTGCAGGAACTCGTGCGACGACCCGGCCTTCGTCGCGAGGACGAGCCGCTGCTCCGGTGCCCCCGCGCGTCGGGTCCGCCGGACGGCAGCGCGCACGGCGTCGAGGGCGGCCGGGGCTTCGCGCAGGAGCGCCGACCCCGCGTCGGTGAGGGTCACGCCGCGACGGTCACGGTCGAAGAGCCGGACGCCGATCCGCTCCTCGAGCTGCCGGATCGCCCGCGACAACGGCGGCTGCGCCATCCCGAGCCGGAGCGCCGCGCGGCCGAAGTGCAGTTCCTCGGCGACGGCGACGAAGTACCGGAGCTCGCGCGTCTCGACATCGTCCACGACCGGCAGCCTACGCCGACCGATACCCGGCGAGTATCACCACCCACCCGATCGGTGTTGGACGCGGGAACCACCCCGGACGGACGATCGAGCACATGGACGACAAGACGACCGCGCTGGTGACCGGCGCGAACAAGGGCATCGGGTACGCGATCGCCGAGCAGCTGGGTGCGACGGGGATGCGCGTGCTCGTCGGCGCTCGGAGCGACACCGGTCGCGAGGAAGCGGTGGAACGACTGCGGGCGAGCGGGGTCGATGCCCACGGGGTCCGGATCGACGTGACGAGCGACGAGAGCGTGGCAGCCGCCGCGGCAGAGGTCGAGGAGCGCTTCGGCCGACTCGACGTCCTCGTGAACAACGCCGGGATCTCTGGACCGTTCGACCCGGTGACGTGGACGCAGGACCCGACGACGCTCGACCTCGACGTCGTCCGGCAGGTCGTCGACGTCAACGTCTACGGCGTCGTCCGCGTGACGAACGCGATGCTGCCGCTGCTGCGCCGCTCCCCCGCGCCGCGCATCGTGAACGCGTCGAGCAGCATGGGCTCCCTCGGCCGCCAGCCGGGTCCGGTGATGGCCGCGTACGCCCCGTCGAAGACGTTCCTCAACGGGATCACGACCCAGTACGCGAGGGCGTTCGCGGACACCCCGGTCATCGTCAACGCTGCATGCCCGGGGCTCGTCGCGACGGACTTCAACGGCTTCAGCGGCGACCGCACGGCCGCGCAGGGCGCGGCGACCGCGGTGCGGCTCGCGACGCTGCCGGACGACGGCCCGCGCGGTGGCTTCTTCGAGGACGCGGGCGTCGTCCCCTGGTGACCACGGACACGACGGGAGGCCCTGCGCACGTTCCGCACGCGGCGGACGTGAGCAGGGCCTCCTGTCTGGTGCCCCGGTCGTCAGACCGCAGCCGGCGCCGCCTCCAGCGTGGCAGCGAACGGGTCGAAGTCCTCAGGCAGGGACGCGATCGCCCCCACGGTGGACTCGACCTCGACGAACGACCGCCGCTCGATGGACTCCTCCACCGAGACCATCGCGTCGAGCACGTGGTACCCGACGGCGCCGGTCGCGGTGTGCGCACCGCCGCCGCGGATGGCCCGTGCCATGTCGAGCACGCCGAGACCTCGGCCGACCGTCGGCTCCTCGTCGAGGAGCGTCTCCCACTCCTGTTCGAACGGCCACGAGGCACCGACGGGGATCGGTCGGGCGATCCGGATCGGGTGCCCGCCGCCGAAGGTGTTCGGGTCGGGCAGGACGATCGTGCCCTCGGTGCCGTTGACCTCGAAGACGCCGTGCCGGAACAGCGGGGTGTCGAACGACAGCAGCGACTGCGCGTTGCCACCCTGCTCGAACGACGACAGGACGGACACGTGGGTGGGCACCTCGACGGGGAACGACTGGCCCGCGTTCGGCCCGACGACCAGCTCCCGAGTCTCGCGGGACCGCGACCCGGTCGCGACGACGGAGTCGATCGGCCCGAGCAGGTGCACGAGCGCCGTGAAGTAGTACGGGCCGATGTCGAACAGCGGGCCGGCGCCCTTGGCGTAGAGGAACGACGCGTTCGGGTGGAACACGTCCGGCCCCTGCCACTGCATGCTCGTGACCGCGGTGAGCGGCGTGCCGATCGCGCCAGCCTCGATCGCCCGCTTGGCGGTCTGCCACCCCGGGCCGAGCACGGTGTCGGGCGCGATGCCGAGCTTGAGCCCGAGCTCGTCGGCGAGGGCGACCAGGCCCGCAGCGGACTCTCGGTCGACCCCGATCGGCTTCTCGCTCCACACGTGCTTGCCCGCGCGGAGGGCGTCCGTGGACACCGCCACGTGCGTGGCCGGGAGCGTGAGGTTGATGACGATCTCGACGTCGGGGTCGGCGAGGACCGACGCTCCGTCGCCGGAGGCCGCGACGCCCCACTTCTGCGCGGACGCCGCCGCCCGTTCCGTGTCGATGTCGCCGATCCGGACGACCTCGACGTCGGGGAAGGTCGTGAGGTTCGCCAGGTACTGCTCGCTGATCATGCCGGCGCCGATGAAGCCGATGCCGACCTTGCCCGTGCGGGTCATGCGGACACCGCCGATCCGCTCGGTGCGAGCTGCGCGGCGAGCCACTCGTACGACTGGGCGACCCCGTCGAAGACGTCCCCCGCGAACCCGTCGAACTCGATCACGGCGTACTCGAGGGCCGTCGCGGCACGCAGCGCCTCGGCGAGCCGGACGTCGCCCTGGCCGGCCGGGGTCTGGTCGGTGGGGATCGTCGCGGTGGAGATGTCGTCGCGCATGGGGCCGTCCTTGACGTGCACGGCGACGATGCGGTCACCGAGCTCCTCGATGAACGGCACGAGGTCGATGCCCGCGGCGGAGGCCCAGTACAGGTCGAGCTCGAGCACCACGCCCGGGTCGAGCAGCGAGGCGAGCACCTGCAGTGCGGGCTGGCCGTCGATCTGCGGTCGGAGCTCGTGGTCGTGGTTGTGGTAGCCGACCCGGAGGCCGTGCTCGGCCGCCTCGGCAGCGGCGGCGTTGAGTCGGGCCGCGACCCGCTCGACGCCCTCGCGGGTGGTCCAGTGGTCGGGGCCGACGAACGGGTCGATGACGATCTCGAGGCCGAGCTCCTTCGCCGCGGCGAAGGTGTCGGCGTGCGACGGAGCGGTCATCACGCTGCCGTCGGGCAGCGGGATGGTCTCCTCGACGAGGAAGGCGTGGCCGGTCTTCGCGGTGATGCCGTGGGCGTCGAACGCTTCCTTGAGCTGCGCTGCTCGGTCGACGAACGCGAACGCCTCGACGGTGTCGAAGCCGATGTCGGCGAGGCGGCGGACGCCGCCGTCGAGGTCGGGCTCCAGCGCGGCGTTCACCGTGTAGAGCTGCAGGGAGATGGCGGGTGCCATGACGGGTCCTTTCAGGGAGGCTTGCGGTGTGTGCGGTGACCGCCTGGAGGCGCGACTCGCCTTCGCGAGTCGGGTCGCGCCTCCAGGACCGTGCGCTGGTGCGCCGTCTACCGGACCGACTTGATGGGGAAGATCACGAGTGCGCCGAGGATCACCGCGACACCCGCGCCCCAGAGCATGAGCGTGTAGTTCTGACCGCCCCCGACGCCGAGGAGGAAGAGGCCGACGGCCGGGGCGAGCGACTGCGGCAGCGCGTTCGCGATGTTGATCACGCCGAGGTCCTTGCCGGGGCGCTCCGGGTCGGGCAGCACGTCGACGATGAGGGCGGTGTCGATGGCGGAGTAGATGCCGAAGGCGAAGCCCATCACGATCTCGGCGAAGTAGAACCCGCCGACCGTGTCGACGTGCGCCAGGATCACCAGGCCGACGGCGGTGAGGGCCGTGGAGCTCCACACGAAGACCTTGCGGCGGCCGACGCGGTCGGACACCCACCCGGAGAGCGCGGCGCTGACCAGCAGGGCGACGGTGTAGAGGAGCACACCGAACGCGACGATGCCGACGGCCTCCTTCTGCGGGAGGCCGATCCGGTCCTCCATGTACAGCAGGCGGTAGGTCGTGAACATGAACGTGCCGAAGGTGATGAGGAAGCGCCCCCACCAGGCGAGCCCGAAGTCGCGGTGCTTGATCGGGTTGGTCCAGAACGAGCTGATCAGGTTGACCCAGCTGAACGGCTTGATCGGCGTCGTGGGCAGTTCGTCGCGGGCCACGAACGAGTAGACGAGGATCGCGATGATCGCGATGATGCCCGGGACGATGAAGAGCATCGGCAGGTTGCCGACCAGGTAGACGGCCAGGTACAGACCGGCGAGGATCGCGGTGTTCTGCGCGAGCGCGATGACGCTCGAGGCCTTGCCGCGCTGGAACTCCGGCACGTTGTCGGCGAAGCTCGCGGTCAGGGTGGCGAGGACCGCGTTGGCGGTGACCTGCGCGAGGACCCACGCCAGGGTGAGCTGCAGGACGTTCGGCGAGAACGCGAGCCAGGCGAGCGCACCGACGAAGACGATGACGCCGCCGACCATCCACGGTCGACGACGACCCCAGCGGGTGCGGGTGCGGTCCGAGATCGCGCCGAAGAGCGGGTTCGCGAGCAGGGCACCGATCGCGCCGAACGGCAGGACCGAACCGACGATCGTCTCGGGGTTCGACGGGTTGAGCTCGGTCGCCTTGATCGACATGCTCACGAAGACCGGCGTGAGCAGGGCGACGAAGAGGCCGAACTGGGCGAAGCTGAGGCCCCAGAGGTAGCCGCGGCCGACCCGCATCGTGCTGACGGACTGCGTGATGCCCTCGACCGAGAACGCTCGGGACGCTGCGGCGTCCGTGGCGGTGGCGCCGGCGGCTGCGGTGACCGCGGGGGATGCGGTTCCGGCGATGCCGCGTGTGGGTTCTTCCTTCGACGTCGGTGTCGACATGACTCCTCCTCGAGTCATAGGGGGCTTCGGGGCCCGCTGAATCCCTAGTGCTACTAGGTGATCGGGACAGTAGCACTCAAAACCTCCGACCGGAAGTTTTTGTTTCGGTACTTTGCGCGAGCACTTCGGCGGCTCATCGCTGCCGGTAGGTTGGTCCGGGTGACCTCCAACGATGGAACCGGCAGCCGCGGGCCGTACGCCAAGGGCGTGCAGCGCCGGCAGGAGATCCTCGACCAGACGCTCGAGGTCGTCGCCTCCCGCGGCATCGACGGGACCTCGCTCCGGGCCATCGGCGAGGCGATCGGCATCTCGCACGCCGCACTCCGGCACTACTTCTCGTCGCGCGAGGCCCTGCTCGTCGAGGTGCTGCGGGAGCGTGACGACGCGTCGAACCGGGCGTTGGGCGACACCGGCGGCGTGTTCCCCCGGCTCGAGTTCGTCGCCCACCGGAACGTCAGCGAGCCGGCCCTGGTGACGCTCTACACGACGCTGCTCGGCGCCTCGGTGGAGGCGGGGAACGAGACCGCGCGGTCGTACTTCGCGGCGCGGTTCGCCACGGCGCGCGCTGATCTGGCGCAGCAACTGCGCGACGAGCTCGTCGCCACCGGTCGGCACAGCGATGCGGACCTCGACCAGGTCGCGTCGCTCATCATCGCGGCGTTCGACGGGTTGCAGGTGCAGTGGTTGCTCGACCGCGACGTGGACATCGCAGGGACGCTGCGGTTGTTGGAGCGGGTGCTCTAGCCTCCGAGCTCACAGTCCGGTGCAGCCCGCGCCTCGGGCCGTCAGTCGAGTCTGACCCCGGCGACACCGCTCCCCCGGCACTGCAGGGGTGCGCCGAAGCCGTAGTCCGTCCAGGCCAGCTCAACGCCGCGCTCGTCGAGCCGCGCACCGTCGGCGCCGAAGAGCGCCACACGGCCGCGTTCGTCTTGCGTCTGCTCGACCGGGACCGTCCAGGTCGCGCCGTCGACCTCGGACGTCGCCGACTCCTGCTCGGGCGTGCAGTCGGTCCCGATGCACACCGCGACCGACTCGACGGCGTCCGCGAGGTGCTCGGGCACGACGACGTTCACCGTGTTGCCCTGCCCGTAGTCGGCGCAGGCGGACCCGGGCGACGAGCACCCGGCGAGCGCCAGGGCCAGCCCGACCCCGATCGTGGCGGTGACGAGTGTCCTCACTCCGTGCCGTCGTCCTCCTCGGGGTTGAAGTGCGAGTCGTCGCCCACGTGTCCGGCGGCGAGACCGTCGGGCTCGTTGGGGATCGTGCCGTCCTCGCCGAGGCCGTCCGGCTTCGGGGTGCCCTCGGGGTCGTTCTTCGGTGCGGTGCCGTCGGTGTCGCTCATGGTCTGCTCCCGTGCAGTGTCGGTTCGGGACCGCCGTGGTCCCGGTGGTGCTGACTCGGAACGTACGGGTCGTGCCTCGGAGATCCCCCGGGGGCGCACCTTCCGGATGTTCCGCCTCGGAGCGCAGCACCTAGGCTGACGACGTGAACTCGGCGCGCCAGCAGCTCTCCGCGCTCGTCGGTCCCGGTGCCGCCCCGCTCGTCACGGGCATGCCGGTGGCCAGCGCCTCCCGCAACGCGGCCGTCCTCATCCTGTTCGGCGAACTCGACGACGTCCCGAGCGACCGCCCCGCCGCCGGCACCGACGTCTCGCGGGACCTCGACGTCCTGCTGCTCGCACGGGCCACCACGCTCCGCGCCCACCCCGGCGAGATCGCGTTCCCCGGCGGCCGGGTCGACCCCGGTGACACGGACGCGACCGCCGCGGCACTCCGTGAAGCCCGCGAGGAGACCGGCATCGACACCGCGGGCGTGGACGTCCTCGGCACGATCGCCCCGGTGCCGCTCGCGTTCTCGCGACACCTCGTCACGCCGGTGCTCGGGTGGTGGCGCGAGCCCTCGCCCGTCCGGGTCGTCGACCAGGCCGAGTCCGCCGCGGTGTTCCGGGCGCCGGTGGCCGACCTGCTCGACCCCGCCCGCCGCGGCGTGACGGTGATCCGCCGCGGCGGCCAGGAGTGGCGTGGCCCGGCGTTCACGATCGACTCCGGCCCCGAGCAGCACGTCGTCTGGGGCTTCACCGCGATGCTCCTCGACGCCCTGTTCGACCGCCTCGGCTGGGCCGAGCCGTGGAACGACCGCCACGAGATCCCCCTGCCGGGCTCGCGCCCCTGAACGGCGCCGTCCCGTACTGTTCGACTGTGCGTACCGGTCCAGCTGATTGGTTCCTCTCCCGCGACGAGCGAGGCAACCTCGCCACCGGCGTGCACGCGGGACACCCCGACGACGACACGGACCGGAACCGGCCCGACGCCGAGGGGGACACCGGCGCCGATGCGGCACCGTGGTCGGAGGGCAACCACGTCCGGCCGCTCGTGCACGGCGCCGCCTACTTCGACCGCATCCACGCGGAACTGACCGCACTCCGCCCCGGCGACCGCGTGTGGTTCACCGACTGGCGCGGCGACGCCGACGAGCGGTTGCTGCCGGACGGCCCGACGATCGGGGACCTGCTGGCGGACCGCGCACGAGCGGGCATCGAGGTGCGCGGGCTCATCTGGCGGTCCCACGGCGAGCGCGTCTCGGCGTCGATCAGCGCCCGGTCGAACGAGCTGCTCGGCCGGAAGATCAACGACGCCGGCGGCCAGGTGCTGCTCGACCAGCGCGTCCGGGTGTTCGGCTCGCACCACCAGAAGTTCTTCGTCATCCAGCACCGCGACGACCCCTCGCGCGACGTCGCTTTCGTCGGCGGGATCGACCTCTGCCACAGCCGTCGCGACGACGCCGCGCACGAGGGCGATCCGCAGCCCGTCTCGATCGACGCCCGCTACGGGGAGCGCCCGGCCTGGCACGACGCGTCGATGGAGCTCCGCGGGCCGGTCGTCGCGGACGTGCTCGCCGTGTTCGCCGAGCGCTGGGACGACCCGCTCCCCCTCGACCGCAGCCTGCCGTACCGGATGCTGCTGCAACGCCTCGTCCACATGCCGCGCCGCCCCGAGCCGCTGCCCGAACGCACGGCGCCACCACCACCGGCCGGGCACCACGCCGTGCAGCTCCTCCGCACGTACGGGGTGAAGCGCCCGCCGTTCCCGTTCGCGCCCCTGGGTGAGCGGAGCATCGCCCGCGCGTACGGCAAGGCCTTCGCCCGAGCGCGATCGCTGCTCTACATCGAGGACCAGTACCTCTGGTCCCGCGAGGTCGCGACCGGCATCGCCGAGGCCCTCGAACGCAACCGGGACCTCCGTGTCGTCGTCCTCGTGCCGCGGTACCCGAACTCGGACGGGCCGTTGGGCGGTCCCCCGAGCCGGTTCGGCCAGATCGAGGCGCTCCGGACGCTCCGTCGCACCGCACCCGACCGTGTCGGCGCCTTCGACCTCGAGCACGAGGACGGCCGCCCGATCTACATCCACGCCAAGGTCTGCATCGTCGACGACGAGTGGTTCACGATCGGCTCGGACAACTTCAACCGCCGCTCGTGGACGTCCGACAGCGAACTCACGTGCGCCGTCGTGGACACCTCGGACGACGACCGGTCCCTCGCCCGGGACCTCCGCCACGAGCTCTGGGCGGAGCACCTCGCGACGACGCCCGACGACGAACGGTTCACCGGGTCCGGCGCGGACCTGCTCGCCCTCTGGCGGTCCACGGCACGTGCGCTCGACCACTGGCACGAGGACGGGCAGCCCGGCCCGCGACCCCCTGGGCGCATCCGCCAGCACGAGCCGGAGGCGGTCTCCGCGCTGCAGCATCTGTGGGCGCGTCCCGCCGCGCGCCTCGCCGTGGACCCCGACGGCCGGCCGCGCCGGTTGCGCGGCTCGACCCGCTTCTGACGGGAGGCGCGGTGCGGGCCCGACCCGCGCCTCCCGTCCGCCGTCCACTCGCGTCCACCGCCCCCGCCTACGCTGGGTGCATGGGGGCACGCGAGGACTGGTGGGACGATCCCGGCGACGACCTGGTGCTGCACCCGCCGCGAGCCGAGCAGGCGCCGCCACCCCGCGACCCCGGCTCGGTCGACCTCGTCGCCACCGTCCTGCTCCTCGGCGCGGCCGTCCTGGTGAGCCCGGCGGCGTGGTTCGTCGTCCTCATCGGCCAGCTCGCGTTCGCCGGGTGCGCGCAACCGTCACCGGGGTGCAGCAGTGCTGACGACCCCGGTGCGGCCGTGCGCAACTGGCACCTCGTCCTCACGCTCGTCGTCCTCGTCGCGGGGATCGTCGTTTCGGTCGCGCGCCGTGCCCGACGCCGGACGGGGTGGCCCGTCGCACTCGCGACACTGGTCGGCGTGCTGGTGGTCTTCGCCGGAGCCCTCGTCGCGATCCAGGTCGCCAGCGGGGGCAACCTGTTCTAGCCACCCTCGGCCGGGGACCCGCTCGGGATCAGTTGTAGGACGCCAGCCGGTTGGGGGAGGTGTTCCCCGCCGGCGTCGGCACCGCTCCCCCGACCCCGTTGATCACACTCGAGATCGTGCCCGTGTCACCGAGGGACACCGTGACGAGCCCGTGCGCACGGACGCCGGCGGCCTGCGGGACCTCGAACGCTCGGTCGGCGTGCACCGCGGGGTTCGTGTTGAAGAAGCAGTAGACACCGCCGCCCCAGATCTCGTGGCTCGTGACGTTCGCGGCGACCTTGTAGGCGGCGTAGCCGGCACCGGTCGGGCTCTGCCACGACGCGTTGTCCGGCACGTCGTACGGCATCTCGTTCTGGAAGAAGATCGTCCGTCCGTTGTTGCCGTTCCACTGCACTTCGTACTTCTGGTAGTGCTCGACGAACAGACCGGTCGCGAGGACGTCGTTGCCGTTCACCTCGACGCCGGTCGCGCCGGTGTTGACCGTCCACCCGGTGGCCGCTCCGCCGTGGTCGGCGCGCCAGGCCCAGATGTGGTCGACCAGGGTGTCGTCCGCGTTGACCTGGAGGGTCGTCGTCGCCTTGCCCTGGATGCTCGAACCGACGCGGAAGAACACGTCCTGGATGCTCTGCGGGTCGGCGGCGTGGTCGACGTGCGAGCCGCTCGTGCCGAGTCGGACCAGCTGGGCGCTGTTCTGCGAACCGGCGTCGACGACGAGGTTCGAGACGTTCACGCCGGCGACGTCGGTCGAGGTGAGCACCGCGTTGCCCTGCGTCGGCACGAGCGTCGGGAAGCCGATCCCGGTGACGACCGTGTCGGGACGGGTGACCGCGATGGGAGCGTTCAGCTGGTAGGTGCCCGGTGTGAAGAACAGGTTGAGGCCCTGCGACAGCGCACTGTTGATCGTCGCCGCCGAGTCACCCGGGTGGGCGACGTAGAAGTTGCGCATCGGGATGTCCGTGCCGGCGGTGTTCGGCCAGGTCACGCCCGACGAGTTCTGCCGGAGCGAGGGGACGAACACGTGGTACTTGTCCGACGAGTCGACGTACAGGTACGGCTTCTCGCGGGTCGTCGGCGTGGTGGACAGGGTCGTGTAGCTCTTCGAGAAGTCGTTCGCGGGAGCGCCCTGCACGCCCGAGAACGTCATGTTCCAGTTGCCGCCCTGCCAGGACCCGATCGACGAGTTGCGGGTGTACCACTGCTGCTGCGAGCCGGAGGTCACCGTCCCGTCGACCTTCGTGTCCGCGATGTACCCGCCGGAGGAGTACCCCTGGCCGCCGTCCTGGTTCGAGGGCCCCATCGTGAGGTTCCCCTTGATGTGGACCCGCCGCATCGGGGCGGCCTGGGACACCGCCCAACGGTCGGTGCCGCCCTCGGGGACGATCGCCACGTTCTCGACCGACCGCCAGAAGTTCTGCGTCGCGTTCTTCTCGTCACCGGCGTTCCACCCGGAGTCGACGTTCACGGCGCCGTTGATGGTCACGTCGTCGGGGTTCTTCCCCAGGCCGGCGACCGTCGTGTAGAAGCCGAGGTTGGCCCACACCCGTCCGTAGCTCCCGGGCTTGAACAGGAAGGCGGAGCGCTGCGTCCCGAACTGCGCGGTCGTGCTCCGGAGCTGTGCGTTGAACGCGGCGTCGACGTCGGCCTGGATCGTCGAGGTCGGCGTCGAGGGGCTGTAGATCTTGACGTTGCTCCCGAAGTCCGGGGTGTCGCTCGTCGTGACCGCCTGGGCGGCGACCGCAGGCAGCAGTGCCCCCACGACACCGGCGCTCAGCGCGATCGCGACGAGGTGCTTCATCCGTCGTTGCATGATGCTCGATTCGTCATCGTGCGGCGTCGTTGCCGCACGCAACAGACGGTAGACCCGACCGTGCCCGGGAGCAGTCCGACGATCGGAGGACCAGGACGTGCCCCGGACAGCCCAGCGTGCGCGTTCGTGCTCGGCCCGCCCGGCGAGCAGCGATGTCAACCGCTGGACTGACGAACCACCCGCCGCGCCCTCCTATCGTTGGACAGCCGCGAAGCGCATCCCTGCGCGCGGCGGACGAGGGGAGAACGACGTGCTCGAGAACCTGGGCGGCGCACACGTGCTGGTCCTGCTGGTCGTGCTGGCGCTGGACGCACTGGCGCTGGTGCAGGTGTGGCGGGACCGACGTCGGAGCGACCTCGTGAAGATCGTCTGGACCGTCGTGATCGTCGCGGTGCCGGTCATCGGCGTGGTCGGGTGGGCCGTGAACTGGCTCCTCGGGCGTGCGGCCGACCGGTTGAACCGGACGAGCGGTCCGAGCGCCTGACGCGCAGCGTGGTCGAGACGACAGGACCCGGCGGTGTGTCCGGGTGCTGAGCGAGCGACATGCCGAACTGATCGCCGAACTCGAAGCGGCGGCGTCGGACGAGTGGGGTCCGCGGGCACTCCTCGCCTGCCTGCGGAAGCTCCGCGACGGCGGCCCGACCGAAGCGGAGTCCGTGGTCGTCCACGATGCCTGGGCGACCGAGGACGGCTTCCGCGTGGTCTACGACGCTCCGTGGGGCGGCCCGCGCGTCGGCATCGTCCGCGAGCGCTCGACGACGATCGACTGGCTGGACGCCTACACGACCGGCGACGAAGCCACACCCGAGGAATTCGGCTGGGAAGTCGCCGATTTCAACATCGGCGAGCCGCTCGGCCGGTGGCTCGACCACCTCGACGTGGACGCCGACGGCCTCGGCTGGTGGGGCCACGTCCCGATGCGCCGCGCGGGGCGGCGGCGCTGACCCAGCCGGGTCCGGTCGTCGACCCGGCAGCCGTGGACGCGACCACGGCTCGACCAGGAGGCGCGGTGCGGCGCCGACCCGCGCCTCCCGACCCACGGTCGCTGCGGGTCAGAGCCGCTTCGCGTACCACCGGTCCGAGTAGGGGTCGTCGGTGAAGGCGGGCACGCGCTCGAACCCGAGCCGCTCGTAGAGCGCACAGGCCTCGGCGAGTTCGGCACGGGTGTCCAGCCGGAGCACGCCGATCCCGCGGCGACGGCACGCCGCCTCGAGCTCGCGCACGAGCCGGGCCGCCGTGCCCCGCCCACGCGCCTCGGGCAGGGTGAAGACCTTCGTGAGTTCGGCGACACGGAGACCGACACCGGCACCGAATCGCGCTCCGGCGCACGCGATCGCTCGACCCTGCTCGACGGCGACGAGGAACACCCCGGACGCACCCTGCAGGTCGTCGTACGGCTCGTCGCGCAGCGCCTGGTCGACCTCGTCCTCGGTCGCCGGGCGTCCGTACCAGCGCGACGCGACCTCGGCGAGGTACGTCCGCACGATCCCGTCGGCCACCGGGTCACCGGGGTGGACGACCTCGATGTCGACGCTCGACCCGTCGCTGATCCGTTCGTCCACGGTCCTCCCTGAAGCTCACTGCGACCGTACCGGTGGAGCGATGTCGAGCGCAGTCCAGCCCTACAACGGAGGAACCTTGCGCGGTGCGATCAGTTCGGAGCGCGCCACCGTCGGACGCGCACGTTTCCGCCGCAGATGGGCAACTTTGCGTCCCTCGATCTTCCCTAGGCTCGATGCACCAGCGCACCCGCAGCCAGCCCAACGACGGGAGGTACGACATGTCGCAGTTCGTCCAGGAGTTCTCGAAGGACGCCATCGTCGGAGAACCCGAGGTCGTCGAGGACCGCCTGTCCGTGCGCGAGGTCGCCGCCCACCCGGCCTGGCTCCGGCTGCAGGACGCCGTCACCGCGCTGCAGACCGTCCAGGTGCAGGACGGCTCCGTGCCCGAGCCTGCCGACCACGCTGCCGCGACCGAGCACGTCGCGACGATCGTCCCGGCCATCGCCGAGCTGGCACCGCACTTCCCGCACGACGCGGCCTTCCTCGAGGCCGTGCAGCTCGACTTCGCCCGGTGGCGCGACGAGGGGTTCGGCGTCCCCGACTTCCTCGACTCCCTGAACACGTTCCAGCCGCAGCAGCACCGCGTCGACGGGCTCGGCCACCTCGTCGTGTTCCCGATGGTGACGCAGAACGGCAGCTCCTCGCGGTTCGTCGAAGCCGTCCTGGTCGAGGTCATCTGGCCCGAGTTCATCGCCGAGCTCGAGGCCGGGGACTACGGCAACGCGCTCTTCGTCGCGCTGCGGTTCGTCGACTTCACCCCCGGGTACGACACGAACTCCGCCGTGCTCTTCCCCGAGACCGTGGCGATGCGCGAGCTGCCGACGTTCACGTGGGGCGCGATCTTCCAGGACCGCGAGGCCGCCCGCTACCGCCGGGTCGTCCGCGCGGCCGCCGAGATCACCAAGCTCGACCTTCCTGACGACGCGCGCGCGATGCTCGACGACCAGGAGCTCACCGAGCAGGTCTTCGTGATGTGGGACATCATCCACGACCGATCGCACATGCGGGGGGACCTGCCGTTCGACCCCTTCATGATCAAGCAGCGGATGCCGTTCTTCCTCTACTCGCTCGAGGAGCTGCGCTGCGACCTCACCGCGTTCCGCGAGTCCGTGCGTCTGGAACGCACCCTCTCGGCGCTGCCGGATGCGAGCCTCCAGGACGCGCAGCTGGCCATCCGTGACCACGCGCGCCTCGTGCAGTACGCCGTCGTGTTCGACCGCATCTTCCGCTTCGCGATCACCGGCAGCCGTGTCCGCAACTACGACGGCCTCGGCGGCCAGCTGCTCTTCGCGTGGATGCACCAGCACGACGTCCTGCACTGGACGGACACGCAGCTCACCATCGACTGGGAGGCCGTCCCGGACGTCATCATCGCCCTCAGCGACGAGATCAACGAGCTGTACCGGCGCTCGATCGACCGGCCGAAGGCGGCGCACTGGCTCGCCGCGTACGAGATGCTCACCCGGACGCTCACGCCGCACCCGGCCTCGGCCTGGGCGCGCGGACTCCCCACCGAGACGCTCGCCGGACCGCCGAAGGGCTACACCGATGCGGTCATGGACGACGAGTTCCCGCTGTCGATGTTCTACGAGGCGCTCAACAAGAAGATGGCGCCGGTCATCGCTTCGACAGCCGGGATCACCGGGACGACGGAGGTCGCCGCGTGAGCGATGGGTCGCTCACCGGTCGCGTGGTGCTGGTCGCGGGCGCGACCAGCACCAGCGGCGAGGCCGTCGCGCGGTCGCTGGTCACCGCCGGTGCGACGGTGGTCGCGGTCGGCACGAGGGCGGCAGGCCTGGAGGCGCTCAGCACCGCCGTCCCGGGCGTCACCACCCACACGTGCGAGCTCTCGTCGCGTGCGGACGTCGCCACGCTGGCGTCACGGATCCACGCGGACCTCGGGCCGATCGACGGGCTCGTCCACCTGGTCGGTGGCTGGCGTGGCGGTGGCAGCATCGCCGGCCAGTCGGACGACGACTGGGACTTCTTCGACCGGGCCTTCCGGACGCTCCGGAACACGACCCGGGAGTTCTTCGCCGACCTCGTCGCCTCGCCCGCCGGACGCCTGGCCTTCGTCTCCTCCACCACCGTCGACTCGCCCACCGCCGGCGCCGCGAACTACGCCGCCGCGAAGGCCGCCTCGGACGCCTGGGTCCGCGCCGTCGCCCAGGGGTTCGGCACGGACGCGCCCGACACCGCCGCCGCGGTCGTGTTCGTCGTGCGTGCACTCGCCGGCCTCGAGGCGCGACTCGGCGACGAGGTCGTGCGGCTCTGGTCGGCCGACCCCGCAGCCGTGAACGGCACCCGCATCCCGCTCTCGGCGGGCGACGCCCCGAACCTAGGATGAACGCGTGACCCTTCGACTCCACGACCTGGACCTGCGGGGCTTTGCCTCGGACAACTACGCCGGCATCCACCCCGAGATCCTCGCGGCGATCACCGCGGCCAACGACGGCCACCAGATCGCCTACGGCGAAGACGTGTACACCGCACGCCTCAACGAGGTCGTCGGGGAGCACTTCGGGTCGCAGGCGCAGGCGTTCCCGGTGTTCAACGGCACCGGCGCGAACGTCGTCGGACTGCAGTCGATGCTCCCCCGCTGGGGCGCCGTCGTGTGCACCTCGACCGCGCACATCCACACCGACGAGGCCGGCGCCCCCGAGCGCGTCGGCGGGATCAAGCTCCTGCCCGTCGAGACGCCGGACGGCAAGCTCACCCCCGAGCTCATCGACAAGGAGGCCTGGGGCTGGGGCGACGAGCACCGCGCCCAGCCGCTCGTCGTCTCGATCACCCAGACCACCGAGCTCGGCACCGCCTACTCGGTGGACGAGGTCCGCGCGATCGCCGACCACATCCACCCGCTCGGCATGACGCTGCACATGGACGGCGCCCGCATCTCGAACGCGGCCGCGAGCCTCGGGCTCCCCCTGCGCGACTTCACCACCGACGCCGGCGTCGACGTGCTGAGCTTCGGCGGGACGAAGAACGGGATGCTCTACGGCGAGGCGATCGTCGTCCTGAACCCCACGGCATCGGAGGGTCTGCACTACCTCCGCAAGCTCAACATGCAGCTCTCGTCGAAGATGCGCTTCGTCTCGGCACAGCTCATCGCCCTGCTCACCGACGACCTCTACCTCCGGTCGGCCGGGCACGCGAACGCCATGGCGCAGCGGCTCCGCGGCGCCCTCGAGACGGGGATCGCCGACGGCAGCATCCGCGGCGTCGGGTTCAGCCAGGAGACCCAGGCGAACGGGGTCTTCGCGACGCTGCCGGCTGGCGTGGCCGACCGGCTGCGCGAGCACTTCCGGTTCTACGACTGGGACGCCAGCCGGAACGAGGTGCGGTGGATGTGCTCGTTCGACACCTCGGAGCAGGACATCGACGCGTTCGTGGCGGCGCTGACGCGGGAGCTCGCCGCCGTCTGATCCGCTGACATTTGCGCATTTCACCGGCTACCGGCAGGGTGGAGCCACCGGCAAGGGGTGCCGGACCGGAGGGAACGCACATGCAGTCATCCACCTCGTCACCGTCGAAGATCGCCGTCGCCGTCGTGCTCGCGGCCGGACTCTGCACACCGCTGTTGTCAGCGCCGCCGGCGTCTGCGACGCAGGGCCCGATCGCGGTCGACACGGCGACGGTCTCCATGGAACTCGAATTCCAGGCCGCCGACATGGCCGGCGGTCTCGAGCTGATCGACCGAGTGCCCGAGCGCGTCCTGCTCGAGGGGCAGGCGGCGTACGACACATGGATCGCCGAGAACCAGCACGTCCTGGCAGCGGCGCGCGCGAGTGTCCTCGAATGCACCGGCGCGATCGCGCTCCTGATCGCGTCCACCGCGTTCCCCGTCGCGAAGATCCTGAAGATCAAGCGCCTGATCAACTCGCTCGGCGGCGTCACGAAGGCCGTCCGCGTCATGTGGGGCGCGTCCTTCAGCTGGGAGAAGATCCGCGCGCTCGGCGGGGCTGCCGCAGCGCTCGGGGCCGAGCTGCTCGGCGTCGCCGCCGTCAAGCGCGGGTGCTTCCGGTGAGACGCTGGGGCCCGGCACTGATCGTCTGCGGCGGGCTCGCTGCCACCGCTGGCGCCTGGTACGCGCTCGATCTCGTGTACGCCTGCGTGGCGGCCCTGGGGACGCTCACCTACGCCGCGTTCGCGTCGCCGGTGATCGGCTCGACAGCAGTGCCGCCTGGGAGCACACCGGACCCGACCGAGGTCCGGCGTTGGCGGGAGCAACACCCCGGTTCGACGGTGAGCGAGGCCATCGCGGCAGTGTCTGCGCGGTGATCGCGGTCTGGGCCGCGGCCGACGCACCACAGCGACGGACGGGAGGCGCGGGGCGGGGCTGCACCGCGCCTCCCGTCCGTCAGCCGGTCACGTGACGGTCCGCACCAACTCGACCAGGCGCAGCGACGGGGCGTCCCGCCCCTGCCCCAGCAGTCGGAAGTCGCGGGAGCGACCGCTCGCCCGGAACCCGTGACGTTCGTAGAAGCGACCGGCCGGCACCGCTCGGTCGTACACCTCGAGGCGGAGCCGCTCCCCGTGCCCCGCTGCCCACCCGACCACGTGGTCGAGCAGCGCATCCGCGACGCCGTTCGCCCGGCCACGGGCCGACGGCGTGACGTACACGCCGGTGAGCACGGGATCGTTGCCGTACGCGTCACCGACCTGGCCGCTCATCATCCCGATCCAGCGGCCCGTCCGGTCGATCGCCACCACGCTCGTCGTCTCCGTCTCCTCGCCACGCCTGGCGCGGAGCCGCCAGTCGTCCTCGGTCATCGCGAGCGTGTACTCGAGCGTTGCGCCGTAGGAGATCGGGTCGTCCGTGGCGTTCTCGATGCGGAGGGCGCGCACCTGCTCCCAGTCGCGCTCGGTCGTGGTTCGGATCGTGAAGTCCCCCGGCATGTCCGCAGCGTACCGGCGGCGGGGTGCTCAGCCCGTGAGACCGAACAGCCGGCGGGCGTTCCCCGACGCGAAGGCTTCGCGGGCCTGCTGATCGGGCAGTGCCGTGAGGAAGGCGGCGATCTCCTCGCGGGTGGGCTGCTGGAACGGGTGGTCGGTCGAGAACAGGAGCCGGTCCGGCGTCGTGATGCTCAGGGCGTGCCGCAGCATCGCCGGGTCGAGCACGCCGGAGGCCGTGATCCAGACGTTCTCGCGCAGGTACTCCGTGATCGACCGTTCGAGGCCGGCCGCACGTGCGAGTCCGTCGGCGCGGTCGTGCCAGAACAGCAGGAGCTCGCCCCAGTGCCCGAGCACGAGCTGCAGCGACGGGTGGCGATCCAGCACGCCGCGCGCCATGAGCCGGAGCGCCGCCGTTCCCGCTTCGAGGTGCCAACCCCACGAGAAGGTCGCCAGCGCGAGGTCGGGCAGGCCGCCGAGCCCGGTGTAGGAGGCGTCCCGGACGGCCCGCGGCGGGATCTGCGGGTGGATGAACACCGGCTGCCGGAGCTGCTCCGCGACGGTCCAGAGCTCCTCGAAGCGCGGGTCGTCGATCAGGACGTCCCCGGTCCGGCCGTGCAGCATGACGCCGACGAGGCCGAGTGCCGCGGCGCGCTCCAGTTCGACGGCGGCGGCGTGCGGGTCGGCGAGCGGCAGGGTCGCGAAGGCCCGGAAGCGGTCCGGGTGTGCGGCGACCGCGGCAGCGACCTCGTCGTTCGCGTCGCGGCTCAGCGCGACCGCCTCGGCGGCGTCGAGCCCCTGCGTGCCCGGAGGGGCGAGGGACAGGACTTGCATGTCGACGCCCTGTGCGTCCATCGCGGCGAGGCGCTCGCTCCCGACGTCGCCGAGGCGCCGCGCGGCATCGCCGTGGTCGTTGAGGACGAGGCTGTCGTCGCGCCGGTCAGCCGGCAACGCGCGCTGCGCACGGTCGATCCCCTCGTGCACCCAGTGCTCCTCGATCCCGATCAGCAGATCCGCCACGACGTCACCCTTTCGCTCATCAACTGTTGAGTGAACCGTAGCACCTCCGCTCACCGTCTGTAGAGTGAACTCGTGCCCGAGTCACTCTCCCGCAAGGACCGCCGAGCCGCCACCGCTGCCCGGATCCTCGAGGCCGCGCAGACCGAGTTCGGTGTGCACGGCACCCGTGCGACGATCCGCGGCATCGCGCAGCGCGCCGGAGTCGACCCCTCGCTCGTGCTGCAGCACTACGGGTCGAAGGACAACCTGTTCACGCTCGCCGTCCAGCCCGTCGCCTCCGTGAGCGCGGACGACGTCGACGACCACTTGCGGACGGTCCTCGACGCGCGGCTCCTCGAACTCCCCCCGGCCACCCGCGCGCTGATCCGCTCGATGTTCACGTCCGAGCAGGCAGCGCAGCTCATGCGCAGCTACCTGCAGGAACGGGTCGAGGCACTCGCGCACGCCAGCGGTACCGAGGACGCCGAACTCCGGGCGACCGTCGTCGTGTCGAGCATCCTCGGGCTGACGATCGCCCGGCACTTCATCGGGCTGCCGGGCCTCGACCCTGGAGCGGCCGGCTCCCGCACGCCCGATCAGGTCGCGGACGTCGTCGAACCCTGGCTCGCGGCACTGCTCGGCGGCACCGAGGACGACTGAGCAACCGATCAGTCAGCTCCAGGCGCCGCCCTCCGCACTGAGGTGCTGTTCACCGAGCGGCGTGATCGGGACCACGGCGAGACTGGTGAGACCGACGCGCAGGAGCTCCGCACGCGACACTCCCACCCGCCCGATGGCACCCATCCCCTCGATGACCGCGCAGAAGTAGGTGGCGAGCGCCTCGGCGTCCGCATCCGCCTCGATCTCACCGGCCACCTGGGCGTCGACGATGCAGGCCGCGTAGTCGGCACGGATCGCGTCGAAGGCCTTCGTGACGGTCGCGGCGACCTCCGGATCGCGAGCGGCGAGCTCCACCGACGCGCGCACGAGCAGCGACGGTGCTGCCTGCGCGGCGCCGTGTTCGACCGCCGCCGAGACGAGTTGCGTGCGGATGCGGGCGATGGGGTGCTCGGCGCCCTGCAGCACGGTCTTCACCGCGTCGACAGCACCGTCGGTGTCGCTGAGGAAGGCCCGCATGAAGAGTTCCTTCTTGCCGCCGAACGCGTTGTAGAGGCTCTGCCGCCCGAGCCCCGTGGCCTCGAGCAGGTCGTCGAGCGACGTGCCCTCGAACCCGGTCTCGGCGAACGTGCGCCGCGCCCGCTCGATCACGTCCGCCTCGTCGAACTTGCGTGGTCGTGGCACCGGGGCTCCTCCGGGTCTCGTTGTTGACTGATCCGTCCATTATGATGTACCGTTCTGGATCAATCAGTCAACAACTCACATCGGAGGGCTTCGTGACCGGAGCACTGCAGGACAAGACAGCACTCGTCTCGGGCGGGACGTCGGGGATCGGACTCGCGGTCGTGCGCCGTTTCGTCGCCGAGGGCGCCCACGTCGTCGTCACGGGGAGGCGCCAGGAAGCACTCGACGCGATCCAGGCGGAACTCGGCGACGCCGTCACCACGGTCCGCGCCGACGCCACGCGTCCGGACGGCATCGCGGCGGTCTTCCACGCGGTCGCCGAGCGGGGGACCGGGCTCGACGTCGTGCACGCGAACGCCGGAGTCGGCGAGTTCGGGGCCCTCGAGTCCGCGACCGCCGACGACTTCGAGACGACCTTCGGCACGAACGTCCGGGGAACGCTCCTCACCGTGCAGGGTGCGCTGCCGTTCCTGCACGACGGGTCGACGATCGTCGTCACGGGATCGACGTCGGCCGCGGGCACCGAACCGATGCTCGGGCTGTACGGGGCCTCGAAGGCAGCGGTCGCGGCGCTGACCCGCACGTGGGCCAGGGAACTCGCTCCCCGCGGCGTCCGGATCAACACCGTCGTTCCGGGTCCGACCGAGACACCGGGGTTCGTGGGACTCGCCCCCGGCGACTCGGACGCGTGGCTGGACCAGGTCGCCAGCGGACTCCCCTTCGGACGGCTCCTGCGCCCTGAGGAGGTCGCCGCCACCGTCCTCTTCCTCGCGTCCGACCAGAGCGCCGGCATGACGGGCAGCGAACTGCTCGTCGACGGCGGCAGCACGATCGTCTGACCACCGCCGCCCGCCGACGACACCAGTAGGCTGCCGCCGTGACCCTGGTGCAGCTGCGCGTCTTCGTCGCCGTCGCCCACCTCGGCTCGTTCACGGCGGCCGCGGCGGCCCTGCTCCGCTCGCAGTCGTCGGTCTCCGAGTTCGTCCGCCGGCTCGAGGGCGCGTACGACACCGCACTGTTCGTCCGAGGCCGGCGGCGCCTGACCCTGACGGACGCCGGCGCGGTGCTGCTGCCGATGGCGGAGCGGATCATCGCCGAGGCCGACTCGGCGGACCGGGCGCTCCGCGCGGTGACGTCACTGGTCGGCGGGACGGCGTCGTTCGGACTGCTCCGCAACGCGAAGTACTACGCGCTCGACGAGCTCCTCACCCGGTTCCACGCCGCGCACCCGGCCGTGCGGCTCCGGGTCATCGGGCTGAACTCGGTCGAGGTCGCGAACGAGGTGGCCTCGGGCGGTCTCGAAGCAGGGCTCGTCGTCCTGCCGATCGACACCGACGGGCTCCGGGTGACGCCGCTCCGCCGTGACGAGGTCGTCTTCGTCAGCCGGGACCCGTCGGTCGCCGAGCAGCCGATGACGATCGAGGCCATGGCCGCTCGTCGCCTCGTCCTGTACGACGCGCACTACGGCTGGCGCGACCCCACCCGACGGCAGTTCGCCGAACGTGCCCGACTCGCCGGGGTGTCCCTCGAGCCGCACGTCGAGGTCGAGCAGGTCGAGACCGCGCTCGCCCTCGTCGCGTCGGGAGTGGGCGACACGTTCATCGCCCGGGCGGTCGCCGAGGTGTCCGCCGCGGGTCTCGGGCTGCACTGGACGCCGTTCGCCGAGCCGGTCCACGACACCGTCGCGCTCGTCGAACGGGACGGGTCGATCCTGTCGGCGGCCACTTCGGAGCTCGCTCGGCTGGCCCGCGAGCTCCTCACCGAGGGGTGACCGGCGTCGTCACCGGCTGGTGAGCGGTCCGTAGAGTTCCGGCCGTCGGTCACCGAACAGGTCCGCGCGCGGTGTGAGGGTCTTGTCCCGGGTGGCGACGAGGTCGAGGTCGACGACCACCGTGCCGGGGCCCGGTCCCGTCGCGGCGCGCACCCATCCGTCGGCATCGACGATCGAGGTCCCCTCGTTCCAGTCGACCCCGCGCTCGGTGCCGCACCGGTCGGCGCAGACGATCGCCATCCGGTTCACCCGCGCGGCGGCCATGGCGATCTGCACCTCGGGGGCACGCTCCCCCGCGGGGCGCTCGACGTACGGCCAGTTCGTCGGCACCGCGAGCACGTCCGCACCGTCGAGCGCCGCGAGCCTGGTCCACTCCGGGAACTCCATGTCGAAGCAGATGGCCACGCCGATGCGCCCGTGCCGGGTGTCCACGACGAGCGGCGGCCGGGACCCCGGCGTGAAGCACTCCTTCTCACCGTCCCACAGGTGGACCTTCCGGTAGACGCCGATCACCCCGGACGGGTCGACGACCGCGGCGGAGTTGTACACGACACCGTCGTCGCCGAGTTCGGCGAAGCCGCCCACGACGACGCCACCGGCGCCGCCGGAGAGCCGGGAGGCAGTGGTCGCCCAGTCCGTCACGGTCGGGTCCGACGCGGGGACGGCTGCAGAGCGGGCCTCCGCGGCATCGCGGAACACGTAGCCGCTCGTCGCGAGTTCCGGCAGGACCACGACGTCCACGTCGTCCGGGACGGCGGCGAGCGCCGCCCCGACCGTCGCGGCGTTCGCCGCGAGGTCACCGACGACGGGCGCGAGCTGCACCGCGGCGACGCGGGTCACGCGACCACGTCCTCGTCGTCACGGGACGCGGGTCGCTGCGGCGGTGCGGTGCCGTCGTCGACTGCGGAAGGTGCCTCCCGGCCGTCATCGGTCGACGCTGCCAGGGCGACCCGAACCCGTTCGACCAGCCCCGTCCGGAACGTGATCGCGAGCCCGACGAGGAGCCACGCCGCGACGATGTACGGGAACCAGCTGTACGGCGCATCGAGCCCGACGGCGTTCTTGTAGATCGTGTAGAGCACCAGGGCGAGCGCCAGGACCGGCACGACGATCTGCCACCTCGGGGTGTCGGTCCGGCGCGAGAAGAAGAGGAACCGGACGGCCCCGACGGTGGCGAGGACGTAGGCGACGAGCAGTGCGATGGTCCCGACGGTGAGTGCCCAGTACGTCGCGTCGAGCACCGCTGCGCCGGAGAGCCGTTCCCCGACCACGACGAGCAGGACGACGACCGCGACGACGCTCAGGGCGTTGACCGGCGATCCCTGCGGCGACAGCTTCGCGACCGGCCGGGCGATGCCGGTGTCGCGGGACAGGGCGAAGAGGACGCGCGACGCTCCGGACAGGGTGCCGAGGAAGATGGCGAACAGGCTGACCACGGCGGCGAGGGTGAGCAGGTCCGCGAGCCAGCTGCCGACGTACGTGCGGGCCAGGTCGCCGTAGGGGGCCGCCGAGCCGGCGAACTGCTTCACCCCGGCTGCCGAGGTGCCGTAGCCGAGCGACTGCGCGACGATCGACAGCAGGTAGAACGCTCCGACGACGACGATCGCGATCTTCAGGGCCTTCGGGATGTCCCGCTTCGGGTTGCTCGTCTCCTCGCCCAGGGTCGCCGCGCCCTCGAAGCCGGCGAACGCGAGGAACCCGAACACCGCGGCGCCCGCGATCAGACCGACGTCGGTGCCGCTCGGCAGGGCGAGGAAGTCCCAGCTGAGGTGCCGACCGGCGGGCGCCGCACCGACCCCGAGCCGGACGAGCACGACGACGTTGAGGACGGTGACGAGCACGGCACCGATCAGCTCGGCGTAGAGCAACGACCGCGTGATGACGTGGACCGGGCGGCGTCCGAGCAGCACGACGACGGCGAGCGCCACGATCGTCACCCAGATCCAGTCCGGCGCGACGTCCAGCCCGACGTCGTTCAGCAGCTGCGTGACGAACAGGCTGATCTCGATGCCGGACCCGGCGCCGATCGTCACGTAGCCGAAGAACAGCGCCCAGCCGGCGACGAACCCTGCTCGCGCGCCGAGTGTGAGGCCCACCGTGGCGTAGACGGAGCCCGTGTGCGCGATGTGCCGCGACAGCTTCACGAACCCGTACGCGACGAGGGACACCGCGACGAGCGCGAACACGAAGGCCCAGGTGGCGCCGCGGCCGAGGATGCCCGCGGCACCCGCCCCGAGGAGCGCCATGACCCCGACGGGTCCGATGAGGCCGACGGAGAACGCCGCGGCGTCGGCGACCTTGAGCTCCCGTTTCAGGCCGGGGCCGGCGGCGCCGGGGCTCGAGGGGACTGGGCTGGAGTGGTGCTCGGTGGTCATCGCTGGCTCCGATGCGGTCGGTGTTCGGGTCGGGTGGGGTGGGAGGTACGGGGGTGATACAGGGGTCAGTCGTTGCTCGCTGCGACGGGTGCGTACGTGTCGAGACGCATGGTGGCGGTGGCGCGGTGCGCGCTCATGCCCTCGCTCGCCGAGATGACGTCGACGGCGTGCGCGACCGACGGGGTGGCCTCGCGGGCGATGCGCTGGTAGGTGAGCGGCTTGAGGTAGCGCGACACCGAGAGTCCGGCGCTGTGCTTCGCTCCCCCGGCGGTCGGCAGGGTGTGGTTCGTGCCGGCCATGCCCTTGTCCGAGTAGGCGACGGTGCTCCAGTGCCCGAGGAACAGCGAGCCGTAGTTGGTGAGGTGGTCGTGGTACCACTCGTCGTCGGTGGTCTGGACCTCGAGGTGTTCCGGAGCCAGCTCGTCCATCACGAGCACGGCGTCCTCGCGCGTCGGGACGAGCACGACCGAACCGTGGTCGCGCCAGGCGGGCCCGCAGATCGCGTTCGTGGACAGTGCAGGGAGCTGCCGCTCGACGGCGGCCACGACCTCGTGCGCGAGCCGCTCGGACGTCGTGACGAGGGCCGCCGGGGAGTTCGGCCCGTGTTCGGCCTGCCCGAGCAGGTCCGCGGCGACGATCTCCGCGTCCGCCGAGTCGTCCGCGATGACCGCCACCTCGCTGGGACCGGCGAGCAGGTCGATCGCGACCGTCCCGAAGAGCTGGCGCTTCGCCTCGGCCACGTAAGCGTTGCCTGCGCCGACGAGCATGTCGACCGGGTCGAGGTCGGTGTCGAGCAGACCGAACGCCATCGCCGCGAGCGCCTGCACCCCACCGAGGACGAACAGCCGGTCGACTCCGGACAGGTGCGCCGCGTACGTGACCGCGTCGTTCGCGCCACCGTCCGGCTGCGGCGGCGTGCACGCGACGACCGACGGGACACCAGCGACCTTGGCCACCCCGACCGTCATGAACGCGCTCGCGGTCAGCGGGAAGCGCCCGGCGGGCAGGTACGCGCCGACGCTGCCGACCGGGACGTAGCGCTGGCCGACGACGAGGCCGTCGGCGAGCTCCGCCTCGAAGTCCGTGAGGTGCTCCCGCTGCATCGCCGCGAACTGCTTGGTCCGCTCCGAGCCGAGCTCGATCGCCTCACGCAGGTCCGGCGCGAGTCGATCACCGCTCGCCGCGACCTCGGCAGCGGACAGCTCGAGAGGTGCGTCCTGCCGGTCGAGTTCCCGGGCGTACCGGGCGATCGCGTCCATGCCACCGCGTTCGATCTCCGAGAGCATGCGGCTCACCGTCTCGATGACCGCGGGGTCGCGCTGCGCGGGCGGGGTGTCGAGGCCGGGTGCCTTGACGAAGCGGAAGCGGTCGGCGTTGCGGGTGGTGAAGCGGGAGGAGAGCTGCATGGGTCCACCCTGGCCACGGGTGGGGCGGGGAGGTAGCCCGAATGGCAGCCGAGGTCCATCGGGAAACACGATGGGACCCACGACGCGGTCGTGCCTCGTGCTGGCGGTCCCTGCTGATCCGCGTCCGACGGTCACGGGACCGACCTCTTCCCCTTCGCGGATCGGCTGGCACCCGACGACGCGAAGATCGCACTCCACGTCACCCTCCCGGTGCACCACGGGATCACCGCGCTCGACGAGGACGCCATCCGGCGCTGGTCGGGCGGCCCGGCACCAGGCCCGGTCCCCCACGATCTGGGGTAAGCACCACGACCCTCTCGGCGTGACCCGATTCCGAATCCCCTGGACGCATCCACCCGAGGATCGGAGCCCACCGTGCTCATGCGCGCCCCCACCGCAGCACCACCGCAATCCGCGGACTTCGCATCGATCGTGCGACGGCACACGCCGCTCGTGCACGCCACCGCCATGCGCGTCCTGCACTCCCACGCGGACGCCGACGACGTCGTGCAGGAGACGTTCCTCGCAGCGTGGACGCACCTGGGGTCGATCGTCGATGCAGCGGCGATCGGCGGCTGGCTCGTGACCACCGCTCGGCGGCGGAGCTACGACCGGTTCAGCGGGGCCGCCGCGCGGGTCACCGGCCGGCTCGACGAGTCGACGCCCGCAGCGGACGACCATGCCCCGACCGGTGTCACCGAGCGTGCGTCCCTCGCGCAGGCTGCGACGGCGGTGCTCACGACCATGCCCGCGACGCAGCGCCGGTGCTGGGAGCTGCGCCACGTCGAGCAGCTGTCCTACCGGGAGGTCGCCGCTGCGCTCGGCCTGCCGGTCTCGACCGTGCGCGGGATGCTCGTCCGGGCGCGGGCGACGCTCTCGCGTGAGCTGGCGGCGTGGCGGTGACCTGACGGTGGACGGGAGGCGCGGTGCCAGCTGGCACCGCGCCTCCCGTCCCGCAGTGGTCGCCTACCGGACGGCCAGCACCCGCACGTCCCACGCCCCGAGCGACAGCTCGGACCCGGCGGCGAGCGCCGTGCCGTCGACGACGTCCTCCGCCGCGACCGGCACCTGGAAGGTGCTCGGCGTCCACGACCAGTTGTGGACCACGTGCACGGTCTCCCCGCGTCCGTTGACCGAACTCTGCACCGACTGCGTGTCGGTCTGGGGACGCCAGCCGGGTGCTCCGTCCGCCCCTGGAGCCGCCCAGTCGACGAGCGCCGCGGCGAGCGCCGGGTCCGGGACGGTCCCGACGTAGGTCACCCGTCCGGCACCGTGCGCACGGGTGGTGACCGCGGCGAACCGGCCGTGGTGCGGGTGGTCGTACCCGACGAGCACGTCGGCGTCGTCGACGAGCAGGCCGTCCGCCCACCGGGTCGCCGTGGCCCCGACCGGCACGGAGAACCCGTGGTCCGTCGCGGCGGCCCCGGCGGACACCGGGATGCGGCGACCGAGGTTGCTGAACTCGTCGTAGTGGACGCCCGCCGCGACGTCGAGGAAGGCGGGCTTGCGCTCGAGCCGGGCACGCGCCTCCTCGTCCTCGTAGCCGGTGCGGATGCCGACCACGAGGTGGCCGCCGGCCTCGGCGTAGGCGGCGAGCCACTGCAGCTGCGCGTCGGTGGCGATGGTGAACGCCGCGGCGACGAGGACCGGGCGCTCGGCGGCGAAGGACTCCGGGTCGCGGTCGAACACCTGCGACGGGTGCACCGTGTTCGCCTGGAGCCCGGCGTCGAACACGCCGCGGGCGAACGCGTCGTAGACCGTCTGCCACGATCGGCGGTCGGGCTCCATGCCGTCGCCGAGCGCCGGGTGTTCGTTCAACGCCCACTTCGACTCGTTCGAGAAGAGCAGCGCGACGTCGGCGCGCGGCCGGAGTCCGGCGACCCGGTCCCCGGCGCGCGCGAACTCGGCACCGATCCGGGCGATCTCCTCGTACGTCCGCCCGGGCTGCTGGGAGTGCGGGAGCACCCCGCCCCAGTACGTCTCCACCCCGTAGTGCAGCGTGTGCCAGTGCCAGTACTCGATCATCGAGGCGCCACGGGACACGAGCGCCCACGCGGCCTGGCGCCACTGTCCCTCGTACGCCGGCTCGTTCATCCACGAGAAGCCGATGGCCTGCGCGTTCGTCTCGGTGACGAGGAACGGCGCCTGCTTCGACCCGTACATCCGGTCGCCCGACGCGACGATCGACCAGGCTCCGGACGACGTCCAGAACTGGGCCGGCTCGTCGGTGCTCGGGAGCTCGAGCGCGTCCTGCATGCGGTAGTAGGGGTTGCCGGCCGTGACGTCGAGGGAACGGGTGAGCACCTCGTCCTCGACGGTGGGCCGCTCGTAGGCGATGCACGTCGTGACGAACTGGTCCGCACGGGAGTACTCCCGCACGACCGATGCCTGCCAGGCGATGAAGTCCGTCGTGATCGAGGCCTGGAACCGACGCCACGCGAGGTCGTACTGCGGCTGCGCGTTGCCGTCCGGGGTCCACAGGTCCGCCCAGGTCGAGAGCCGGTGCGACCAGTAGGTCAGCCCCCACTCCTCGTTGAGCCGCTCGACGCTCCCGTAGGTGTGGCGCAGGTGGTCGACGAACCGCTGGAACACCTCGGGGTTCGCGATGAGCTCGTTGCCCGGCTCGTTGTCGACCTGGTACCCGATCACGGCCGGGTGGTCGGCGTACCGGGCGACGATCTTCCGGATGACCCGCTCGGCGTGGAACAGGAACGCGGGGTGGGCGTAGTCGATCTCCTGGCGAGCCCCCCAGCCCATCGCCTCGCCGCCGGTCCGTCGCCGGACGTTGATCTCCGGCACGATGCGGGCGAGCCACATCGGCACCGCGTAGGTCGGCGTGCCGAGGACCACCCGGATGCCGTGCTCGTGCGCGGCGTCCAGCACCGGGGCGAGCCACTCGAGGTCGAACCGGCCGTTCTCCGGCTCCCAGGTGCTCCAGACGGACTCGCCGACGCGGATGACCGAGAACCCGGCCTCCTGCATGAGGCGCATGTCCTCGTCGAGCCGGGGTGTGGGCTGGTACTCGTGGTAGTAAGCGGCGCCGAAGAGGACGCGGTCGTGCTGCATGGTGCGGGGTACTCCGTTCGAGGGTGCTTGGTCGCGGGTCATGTCTCAGCCCTTCACGGCGCCGGCCGTCAGGCCGTCGAGCAACTGCTTGCGGAGGAGCAGGAACACGAGGATGGTCGGCACGCTCGCGAGCACGGCGCCGGCGAGCACGAGGTCGTACGAGCGGTTCTCCGAGGCGAAGATCGCGTTGAGGCCGAGCGGCAGGGTGTACTGGTTCGAGTCGGACAACAGGACCAGCGGCCACTGGAACGAGTTGTAGCTCTGCAGGAAGCTCCACACGGCGAGTGCGCCGAGGGACGGCCGGAGCAACGGGAGCACGACACGACGGAACGTGCCGAACTCCGAGTTGCCGTCGATGCGGGCGGCCTCGATGATCTCGTCCGGGATCGCCTGGACGATGAACTGCTGCATCATGAAGATGCCGAACGCCGGCGCCACCCACGGCACGACGAGCGAGAACCACGGGTTCGTGAGCCCCGACTTCACCACCAGGATGAAGAGCGGCACGAGGATCACCGCGAACGGCACGGACAGCGACGAGAACATCACCGCGAACAGCACCCGCTTGCCCCGGAACCGGAACTTCGCGAACCCGTAGCCCGCCATCGCGCAGACGAAGACTGACACGACGGTGGCGATGAGCGCGGTCCCGACACTGATGCCGAACCATGCCCAGAACGGCTGGGTCGACAGCAGGTTGGAGTAGTTCTCGCCGGTCGCCGGGTTCGGGATCAGCGACGGCGGTGTCGCGAAGATGTCGCCGCGTCGCTTGAACGAGCCGGACAGGGCCCAGAGCAGCGGGAAGACGAACACGAGCAGCAGGGCGATGAGGGTCGCGTAGAGCAGCCCACGGCGGGCGACCCACCCGCGCGTGCGGGGCGGGCCGGAGCGGGGAGCCCGACCTCCGGCGGTCGTGACGGCCCGGGTGGTCGGGCGGTCGGTGGTGGCGGTCATGCGTCCCTCCCGATGGCGAGTGCGCGGTTGAGGATCTGGCTGACGCCGAAGACGATGACGAACAGCACGACCCCGGCCGCGGCCGCGTACCCGAACTGCTGTCGCTCGAACGCGGCGCGGTAGATGAACATGGCGACGGACAGGGTCGCTTCGCCCGGGCCGCCCTTCGTCAGCAGGTACGGCTCGTCGAAGAGCTGCGCGGCGCTGATGAACGACGTGACGACGACGAAGCTCGTGACCGGTCGGATCTCCGGCAGGGTCACGTTCGTGAACTTCCGGAACGTGCCGGCACCGTCGAGCGACGCGGCCTCGTACTGCTCCGGCGACACGTTCTGGAGCGCCGCGAGGAAGAAGATCGTCAGGTACCCGACCGTGCGCCAGAGGAGCACGAACCCGATCGCGACCTTCGCGAGCGTCGGGTCCCCGAGCCAGTCGGTGTTCGGCAGCCCGAACAGCGCCTTGAGCGAGGCGTTGAGCAGCCCGTAGTTCGTGTCGAACACCAGGCTGTAGATGAGCGCGATGACGATCGGTGACAGCACCATCGGGATGAAGAACGTCACGCGGAACAGGTCACGGGCGCGCAGCCCCTTGGCGTTGAGCGCCTGCGCGACGAGCAGGGAGACCGGCACGATGACGAACACGGCGATGAGCGTGTAGATCAGCGAGTTCACCAGGGCGGTGCCGAAGCTGGTGTCGCGGAACAGGTTCGCGTAGTTCGACAGCCCGATCCAGTTCGGGGCACCGAGACCGACCCACTCCGTGAGCGACAGGTACACGGCGGCGAGCACCGGCACGATCATGAAGAGGCCGTACAGCACGTAGAACGGCGCGATGAACAGGTACGGCGCGCTGCCGCCGTTCGTGTTGAGCCGTCGTCGTCGGGCCGGCGGATCAGCCGTGGTGGCGGACACCGGGATGCCGGTGGCGGTGGATGTGGACAACGTCGTCCTCCTCAGGCGCGGGTCTGGCCGCGGAAGTCGGCCGCAGCGGCGTCGAGCGCCTGCTTCGGGGAGATCTGGCCCTTGTAGGCCTTGATGATGTAGCCGCTCAGGACGGTCTGCAGGATCGCTGCGTCGGCGCTCTGGTGCTGCGACGGGACGTCGTCGACGACGGACTTGTAGACGCCGAACAGCTGCTGCCCGCCGAAGTACGGGTCGCTCATCGCGGCGAGACGCGGGTCGTCGTAGACCGAGCGCAGGGTCGGCAGGTACCCGAGGTCCTGGTACCGCTTCACCTGCTGGTCCGGGTCGAGGTACGCCGCGAGCACGAGGTCGATCCCCGCCTTCGTGAGGGGCTTGTCGCGGAGCACCGCGAACCCGGTCCCGCCGCCGACGCTCGTCGTGCTGCCGCCACCGGCGAACCGGGGCAGGTTCCGGACGCGCCACTTCCCCTTCTGCTCGGGGACGTTCGGCTTGATGCCGTAGCTGGCGTACCAGGAGGGCATGTCGACCGCCAGGATCGTGCCGCCCTTCAGCCCGGACTGCAGGCTCGGCCCGTACATGTCCGCGACCGTGGCGATCGCTCCGGACTGCACGCCGTCGACGAGGAACTGCAGGGTGCGCTCGGCCTCCGGGGTCTGGATGGCGATGCCGCCGTCCTCGTCGTACAGGTCGCCGCCGCGCTGGAGCAGCAGGATCTGGTAGCTCTGCAGCGTGCCGCCCGGGTCGGTGACCGCGACCGCGTGCAGCGAGACGCCCTTGCTCTTGTTGAGCTTCGCCCCGAGGTCCATGTACTCCTCCCACGTCGTCAGGTCGTCGGGGATGCCGAGGGCCTCGAACCGGTCGGCACGGTGGTAGTAGACGCAGAGCGGGGTGTCCGAGTCGAGCGCGTAGAGGTGTCCGTCCTTCGAGAACGGCGTCAGTCGTGCGGCGATCAGGTCGTCCTGCTGCGCGGCCACCGACGGCGACAGGTCGCTCAGCAGCTCCTTCGCGATGTCGCCGCGGAGCATCCGGCAGAACGCTCCGATCTCGAGTCCCGCGACGTCCGGTGTGCCCGTGCCCGCGACCGCCTGGGCGATGAGCTTCGTCGGGATGTCGGCCGCCGCGATCGTGGTGATGTCGAGCGCGAACCGGAAGTCGGACTTCCGGTCGGCGACCGGCAGCGCCTGGGTGAAGAACTTCTCGTAGCCGGGGTCGTGCGTCCAGAACGCCAGGTCGGCGCGTCCGGAGCGGACGGCCGCGGTCGACTGCGGTGAGCAGGCGGCCAGCAGACCGCTGAGCGCGAAGGCTCCGCCAGCAGCGGCGCCCCATCGGAGCAGGTCGCGTCGGCTGGGTCCCGGGCTCGCGTTCCGGTCGGGAGGCGCGGCTGCGGCGGTCGTGCCGGGTCGCGGTGGTACTGGGGTCACGTGTCGTCTCCTGACGTCGTCGTCGAGGTGGGTGCGGGTGTGGAGGCGAGCGCGCGTGAGCGCTCACTCACGGGACGGCGGCAAGCCGCGCCTCCCGTCCGGTGTTCAGTCGGCGGGGCGGAGGTGACGCCGCTCCGGTGACGGCGGCGCGCTGGTGGCGCGCGTGATGAGCTGGCCGGGGAGCATCCGGTGCCGCTCGGCCGGCGGGTGGCCGTCGAGCGTCCGGAACAGGCGGTGCATCGCGAGACGGGTGGCCTCGTCGAAGTCCTGGCGGATGGTGGTGAGGGGCACCGGCAGGAACGCCGCGATCGGCATGTCGTCGAAGCCGACGATGCTGAGGTCGCCCGGGACGGACAGACCCGCCTGCTGGATCGCGGACATCGCGCCGATCGCCATCTGGTCGTTCGCCACGAACACCGCGGTCACGTCGGGTCGGGTGAGGAGCGCGCGCATCGCGTCGTGGCCGCTCTGCGGCGACCAGTCCCCCTCGACCGGTTCGTGCTCGGCGACGCCCGCATCCTGCAGGGCCGCGCGCCAACCGGTCTCCCGGCGCTGGCTCGAGGTCCAGTTCCCGGGGCCGGCGATGTGCCACACGGTCTCATGACCGAGGGCCAGCAGGTGGTCGGTCGCAGCGAAGGCGGCACCGGTCTCGTCGAGGCCGACCGCGAGGGTGTTCTCACGGTCGGCGACGTCGGGCGGCCCGAGCGTCAGGACGGTCACGCCCGAGGGCATGCGGAGCTGGTCCATCTGGTTGTCGACCGGCTCGGAGAAGACGATCGCCTCGACGTCCTGGCCGATGAGGGAGTCCACCGCGGGCTGGAGCTCCTCGGCGGTCGCGGTCACCGTTCGGACCACGGCGAGGCTGTAGCCGTTCGTGCGGCAGGCCTGCTCGACGCCGGTGAGCATCGCCGTCGGACCGTACAGGTTCGTGCCGATGGTGATGAGGCCGACGCGACGGGAGCGCTGGGACTTCAGGGAGCGGGCGGCGGCGTTCGGGCGGAACCCGAGCTCGGAGATCGCGGCCTCGACCTTGGCGCGGACGGCCTCGGTGACGTGGGGCTCGTCGTTCACCACGCGGGAGACGGTCTTCTGGGAGACACCGGCGAGGGCGGCGACGTCGGTCATCGAGGCCGGGCGCAGGCGGCGGACGGGGGCGGTGTCGCTCATGTGCCAGCTCCTTCGCTGCAGCCTCGGACCCGAGGGGGATCGGGTGTGGGAGACAGGTAACCACGGGGTTGTCTACGTAGTCAAGGGTCATCTTCCCCGTATTGCTCCCACCCGTGAGGTTGTACCGTTCGCTGATGTGCAGCATTCTGGGCTTCGTCGCCGTGCCCGTGGCGATGATTCGGGGAGGATGAACTTGAGCGCAGACGAGCGGCGATCGTCGACTGCGCACGGAGGGACCGGCGACTCTTCGCAACCGATCGACGGCAGCGAGCGATGAGGGGGTCGCGAACGAGACCATCCGTCGTCCTCGCCGTCGGCGCCTGCTGCGCGGCGTTGCTCGCGATCGACAACCTGCTGGGCTTCACCGGGCACCACGTCCTCGGCGCGATCGCCGTACCCGTCCTCGCCGCGACGTCGGTGGCAGCAGGGTCGATGGCTGTCGCTGGTGGAGCGTTCACCTGCGATGCCGTGCGCATCTTCGTCGCCGCTGGCGTCGTCGGCTTCGTGGCGACGCTGTCCCCGGCGACCAGCAGTCAGCTGTGGTTCCCCATCGCGCTCGTCCTGCAGGCACTCGTCCCGCTCGCCTTCGTCGCAGCTGGGCTCCTCTCCGTGCGGCGGCCCGTGGAACCCCGTGCCGTCCGCGTGCTCGGGATGCTGCTCCTGGTGCCGGCCACCGCGTGGATCGTCACCGCGTTCGCGTCGGTTGCGCTCGTGGTGTTCCTGATCGCGCAGACCTGCACGCTGCTCGTCGCGGCAGCCACGGAACTGCATCCGGTCCTCCGCCGGGCGTGGGGACTCGCGCGCGGGCTCTGGTCGAGCGCTGATGTCCGTTGAGGCGTCCGTGCATCAGACGCTTCGACCGCGGATCGCGTGGTCGGGGAACTCACGCGCTCCGCGGAGCGGCGCGGGGCATCACTGCTGAGTCTCATGGGTGACAGCCGTCGCCGCTGACGCCCGCTCCCCCGACTCGCTCGCTGACGACGGCTGTGTCAGCGCATCACGGATGATCCGGCGCGGGTCGTACTGACGCGGGTCGAGCTCGGACCAGTCGATCTCGACGCCGATCTCCTCCTCGACCTGGGCCTTCGTGGATTCCGCCCAGTGACGGAGCTGTCGGACGAACCCGGCCAACTGCTGCGCGAGACCGACGAGGCGGTGCGGTCCGACGAAGACCGCGGCGACGATCCCGATGACGATCAGCTTCTCGGCGTCCACGGTGCGCTCCGCTCAGCTCGAGGCGGTGTCGTCACTCGACGGGCGTCGTCGGGGTCGACGTCGCGGCGGGAGCAGAGTCGCCGGTCGCGGCGGGAGCGGAGTCGCTGGTCGGGGTGCCGTGCGGCTCAGTGTCGCGGACCTCGCGGCGGAAGATCGTGAGCGACTGCCCGAGACCCTTCGCCAGGGCGGGGAGCTTGGTGGCGCCGAAGAGCAGGATGACGATGCCGAGGATGACGAGCAGGTGGATGCCGGTGAGGTTGCCGAGCACGGTGTTCTCCTTCGAGGGTTCGGGTCGTGGACGAGGGTCGGTGGGTCCGCACGGTCGACGCGGTCACCGGACGGCCTTCGGGCCGGAGGCCAGCCGGACGTCGTCGATGGTCGGCAGGTCGGCCCCGCGCCGCCCGACCGTGATCGCCGCGGCGATGGAGCACGTCCGACCCAGCTCGCGCAACGCGGTGCCGTCGAGGTGTCCCAGCGACGAGTCGCTGCCCGTCGACGACGAGTCCGCCGGCCACGGGCGCGAGCGGGTCAACTGCCAGAGGAGCGCCGCGGTGTAGGTGTCCCCCGCGCCCACCGTGTCGATGACGGCCGCGCGCTCCCCCGGCACCGTCACCCGCTCCGAGGCCGTGGACAGGACGGATCCCGATGCCCCGGCGGTGACGACGGCGAGCTCCGCCCCGAGCGCGATGATCGCGTCGAGCACCGCGTCGGTGTCACGCCCGGGCCAGAGCCATGCCGCGTCCTCGTCGGAGAGCTTCACCACGGTCGCCAGGGCCGCCAGCTCCTCGAACCGGGCGCGTGCTCCGGACCGGGTGCCGAGCAGGGCGGGGCGGACGTTCGGGTCGAACGAGACGATCCCACCGGCGGCCGTGGTCCGTTCGGCCGCAGCGAGCACCTTCTCCGCCCCCGGCTGGAGGAACGCGGCGATCGATCCGACGTGCAACCACGCCGGTGTCCGCTGGAGGCGCGGGAGGTCCCACTCGATGTCGAACGCGTAGCTGGGCTGCCCGTCCGCACCGAGCAGCACCGTCGCGGACGACGTCCGTGCCGCGCCGAAGCCGCCGGCGACGAGCTGCACGCCCGAGGCCTCGAGGTGCCGCGCGACGCGCTGTCCTCGCTCGTCCGCACCGAGCCAGGTCGCGAACTCGACCTCGGCGCCGAGCCGCCCCAGGCCGAGCGCAACGTTCGCGGGCCCGCCGCCGGGGACCTCGCGGCCCTGACCGACGACGTCGACCAGCGCTTCGCCGGCGACGGTGATCATCGACACGTCCGTGTCCTCCCCGGACCGGCGACGGGGCCGTACCGCAGCGACATCAGGCAGTCCCGGCGCCGGCGACGACCGCCCGCGGAGCGGACGCCACCGAGGTGACCGAGCACTCGAGCGGCCACCACGACGCGCCCTCCGGGGCCTCGACGGTCCACGGCGGTGCCTGCACCGGGTAGACCCGCGTCGTGACGGAGCGTCCGGCGCTGGTGAAGACCTCGACCACGGAACCGTCGAGCAGCACGCGCACCGCGGGGCGGTCCGCCGCGGCGTCGAACGGATGACGGATCTCGGCGGGGCGCCGGTCCGCGCGCTGGTCGGTGCTGGCGCAGGACCGGTCGACGGTGAGCGTGTCCGCCTCGGTGTCGACGACGATGTCGAGGAACTCGGCGTCGGAGAACCGGACCCGGATGCGACCGGTGACCGGGTCCTGGAGCACGATCTCTGCCTGGGCGCCGATCGTCTCCGCGCGGCCGTCCGTCGCCGAACCGACGCGCAGCGCATCGAGGGCCGGGTGGGGCTCGGTCAGGAGCCGTCCGTCCGCGACCCAGGCGCGGCGCGGCAGGGAGATCGCACCCGACCAGCCGGCCTGCTCGGTCCACTCCCGGGTCCGGCCCTCGGTGATCCACCCGAACAGCACCGGACCCCACGACCCCGTCCGCATCACCGAGGCCGCGTAGAAGTGCTGCCCGTCGTCGATCCGGGAGGGCCGCGGGTCACCGGTCAGGGGCACCGCGAGCACGTCGCCGGGCCCCTCCGCATGGGACCACGACGCGACGATCGCCACGTCGGCACCGTCGATCGTGATGATCTGCGGGCACTCCCAGCCCTCGCCGGTGTCGATGCCGTGCACCGTCGCGCGCGGCATGGCGACGAGGTCGCCGACGAACGCCCAGTCGACACCGTCGGTCGAGCGGTAGTGCCGGACGGACGCCACCTGGTTGGCGTCCGCGGCGCCGACGGCCATCGACCACCCGTCTCCGTCGGACCACACGAACGGGTCGCGGAACATCGTGATCGATTCCTCGGCTCCGGGGTCCGCGACGACCTGCACGGGGGCTCCGAAGGTGGCTCCGCCGTCGGTGGACTCGGCGAGCAGCACCGACTGGAAGGGGCTGTGGTCGACCTTGCCGGAGTAGTAGGCGCGGACGACCCCGTCGTGCAGGACGGTGTTGCCCGACCAGGCACCACCGGAGTCGGCACCGCCCGGGACCGGCACGATCGCCGGACGGTGGAGCGTCCAGTGCACGAGGTCGTCGCTCGTCACGTGCCCCCACTCCACCGGGACGTCGAGGTCGACGCGCGGCCGGGACTGGAAGTACAGGTGGGCCTGCCCGCCGATGTCGATCGGGCCGTTCGGGTCGTTGACGTAGCCGCGGGGAAGGCGGACGTGGAACTGCGGGAGGTGGTGGTCGGCTGGTGCGATCACGGTCGGTGCTGCTTCCTGGGACGGGGTGGGGACGGCGCGGGCGTCGGCCGGCGGGGCCACTGCCGAAGGCGCCTCGGTCACGGGCGTGTCGGTCATCGTGACGACCCCGCCGTGACGCCCTCGATGAAGTACCGCTGGGCGACGATGAACAGCAGCACGCTCGGGATCATCGTCAGGACCACGCCGGCGAGCACGACCGAGATCGAGCCGGTGCCGAGGTTGCCCTGCAGGCCGACCAGCCCGAGCGGGAGCGTGAACGTGTCCTGCTGGTTCAGGAAGATCAGCGGCCGGTAGTACTCGGCCCAGAACCCGGAGAAGTTCAGGATCGCGAGCGTCGCGATCGCCGGGCTGGCCATCCGCGAGTACACGTGCCAGAAGACGCCGAACTGCGTCGCTCCGTCGATGCGCGCCGCCTCACCGAGCTCCTTCGGCATCTGCATGAAGTACTGCCGCATCAGGAAGGTGCCGAACGCGCTGCCGAGGGCCGGGACGATGAGCGAGGCGATGGAGCCGGTCAGTCCCATGTCCTTCAGGATGACGAACACCGGGATGATGATCGTCTGGATCGGCACCATCATGGTGGCGAGGAAGATCCCGAAGATCGTGTTCTTCCCCGGGAAGCTGATCATCGCGAACGCGTAGCCCGAGAGCGTGCAGGTGATGGTCTGGCCGACCACGATGAGCAGTGTGACGAGCACGCTGTTCACGAAGAACTGGCCGATCGGGATCTGGTTGAACACGGCCGCGTAGTTGCTGAAGTCCCACGAGAGCGGGATCCACTGCGGCGGGTTGTCGAACGACTCGGCCGGGGTGCGGAGCGAGGTGGTCAGGGTCCAGAGCAGCGGCCCGAGCGCGAACACCGCGGCGATGATCAGGATGACCAGCCCGATGACGCTGCCGACCTTCGCCACCGGTCGGCGGCGACGGACGATGTGGGCGACGCTCGGCTGCGCGACGGTCTCCGGCGCGTGGAGCGGGTTGATGACGTCGGTGGTCGTCATTGGTAGAACACCAGCTTTCGTGCGGCGATGAACTGGATCCCGGTGATGATGCCGATGATGACGAGCAACAGGATCGCGATGGCGGAGGCGAACCCGAACTGCAGGTTCTGGAAGCCGGCCTGGTAGAGGGAGATGGTCGCGGTCGTCGTCGCGGTGCCCGGCCCGCCCTTCGTCATGATGAACGGCTGGTCGAACAGTTGCATCGCGTTGATCATCGCGATCACGGTGGCGAAGAGGATCGTCGGGCTGATCAACGGGATCTTGATCCGGAAGAGGGTGCGCCACGGCCCGGCTCCGTCGATCGCTGCGGCCTCCTGGACGTCGACCGGCACGGACATCAGGGCGGCCACGAACAGGACGAACGTGAAGCCCACCTGCTGCCAGACCACCACGAGTACGACCGTGACCTTCGCCCAGAACGGGTCGTTGAGCCAGTGCGCGCCCGGGAGCCCGATCTCGTTCAGGTAGTAGTTGATGAGCCCGAACTTGGTGTCGAAGATGTAGCCCATGAAGATCGACACCGCCGCGGACGACGCGAGCAGCGGCAGGTAGAACGACGTCCGGAAGAACACGCGCGTGGCGTTGCGCTTCCGGTTGTTCGCCAGCACCGCCAACAACATGCCGAGCGAGATCTGCAAGGCGACGATGCAGACCGCGAGCACGACGGTCACCCCGAACGAGGCCAGGACCGGACCGTCGGTGAACAGCCGCACGTAGTTGTCCAGGCCGACGAACTCCGGGCTGCTGATCACGTCCCACGACGTGAAGGAGAGCCCGAGCGACGCGAGGATCGGGATGAAGGTGAAGACGGCGACGAAGACCACCGCCAGTCCGATCATCGCGTAGCCGAACGAGGCTTCACGGCGCCGGACGCGCTTGGCCGCCGGGCGGCGGGCTGCGACCTCGGCAGCCCGCCGGGAGCGGAATCCTGTCGTCGCGGTCATCACGACGCCTGCGCGGCGGCCTTCTCGATGTCGGCCTGCAGACCGTCGAGCGCCTTCTTCGCGTTGCCGGACGAGATCGCCTGGGTGGTGCGCTGGTTGAGGGCCGTCGCGAGCGCGTTGTAGTAGGGCGGTGCGGAGATCGGCACCGAGTTGTCGAGCTGGTCGTAGAACACCGACCAGTGCTCCGGCCCCGTGGTCTTGTACCGATCGGCCGTCAGCAGCGACTTCTGCGCCGGTGTCGTGACGTTGCCGGGCCAGAGCGCGTCGAAGCTCTCCGGCTGCACCATGAGCTTGATGACCTCGAACGCCAGGTCCTTCTGCTTCGACGAGTCGAAGATGCCGTACCCGCCGGCACCGAAGAGCGACTTGTTGCTCTTCCACGTCGGGAACTCCACGACGTCGAAGCTGCCGTCCTTCATGCCCGCGTTGTGGAGACCACCCGCCCAGAACCCACCACCGATCGTCATGCCGATGCGCCCGGACGCGAAGAGGCCCTGCAGCGTGCCGCCACCGCCGACGTCGGGCGAGGGGGACGCCCCCGACTTCTGCAGGTCGATCACGTACTGCAGCGCCTCGACCGCGGCGTCGGAGTTCGCCGTCGGGTCGCCCCACTTCCAGCCGCCCTTGCGGCCACTTACGCCCACGGCGTTGCCGTCGAACGCCTTGCTGCCCCAGAGCCAGTCGCCGCCGGAGTAGCGCCCCTCCTCGAGGAGGTTGCCGTCGTTCGCGTAGAGGAACGAGGTCCAGCTGCCCCAGAGCCGCACGACCCAGTCGAACGCGTAGGTGCTGCCGCCGACCTTGGCCAGGCTCTCCGCCGACGAGTGGAAGTCGTCCATCGACCAGTTCGCAGCCGGACGCGAGAGCCCCGCCTTGTCGAACAGCGACGTCGAGTAGAACATGCTGCCGGCGTTGAAGCTGTCGGGCAGCGTGTAGAGGTGCCCCTGGTACATCGTCGACTCGACCAGCGAGGGGTGGATGCCCCTGAAGTACGTCGACAGCCCGGACAGGTTCTTGGTGACGAGGTCGTCGAGCGGCGTCAGCAGGTTCTTCGAGGCGAGCAGCTGCTGCCCCTCGGTCGCGACACTGACGATGTCGGGCACGTCCCCGGAAGCGATCTGCGTGAGCACCTTCGCCAGGAAGTCGTTCCAGTCGGTGCCGTTGATGGCCGTGACCTGCAGCTTCGCCGTCTTGTCGAGCTGCCGGATCTTCGGCTCGATGGCCTTCTGGAGTGCGGTCGCCGCGCTCTGCTCCCCGAAGTAGAGCATCTTGATCGTGCCCGTCGCGCCACCGCCACTGCCGGAGGTGGAGCACGCCGCGAGCGATCCGATGCCGGCCAGTGCGAGTCCGGCACCACCGAACTTGAACAGCGTGCGTCGGTCGATCGGAGTGCTGAATCCGTTCGCCATGGGTCGCTCCTCTCTGAGCGATCGTGGCCCCGTCGAGTCGGAGCCAATACGTATTTGCTCGCTGACTGTACACACGTCTCCCAGATGAGGCAATACGTATTTGCTTCTGCCATGATGAGCATGTCGAAGGAGGACAGATGGCGAGCCGAAAGCAGACGGAACCGTCGCACCGCGTCACGATGAAGGACGTCGCGCGGCATGCCGGCGTCTCGCAGCCGACGGTCTCGTTCGTGCTGAACGACCGGCGCGACGTCTCGATCGCTGCGGACACCCGGGCCCGCGTGCTCGAGTCGGCGAAGGCGCTCAACTTCCAGCCGAACCGTGCCGCGCAGTCCCTCCGGTCGAACCGGTCCTACACGGTCGGGGTCATCGCGGACCGGCTCGTCTCCCAGCCCTACGCCGGTCACATCGTGCTCGGTGTGCAGCAGGCCGTGCAGGAAGCCGGGTACGTCTGCTTCGTCGTCGAGACCGCGCAGACGTCCGACGGCGGCACGGCGGCCGTCGCGAACCTCGTGCAGCAGGGCGTCGCCGGTCTGATCTACGCCGCCCCCGGCCCCGAGGACGTCACGCCGGTGTCGGGCGTCGAGGGCGTGCCGACGGTCTTCGTGAACTGCTTCCCGCCGGACGGCGCCCCGGCCGTCACCGTGCTGGCCGACGAGTTCCAGGGTGGCCACGACGTCGCCGCTGCCGTGTTCGCCGCCGGGCACACCGACGTCGCGTTCCTCGGCGGTCCGGAGGACGACTACGCCTGCCGCGAGCGCAAACGCGGGTTCGACGAGGCCGCGGCCGAAGCCGGTCTCCGAGCAGACGCCGTCCCCGTCCGGTACGGCACCTACCAGGTGGGTTCCGGCTACGACCTCGCGATGGAGTTCCTCGCCGACGACCCGCCGACCGCGCTCGTGTGCGGGAACGACCGCATGGCCGTCGGCGCGCTGATGGCGGCGCAGTCCCTCGGGCTCCGCTGCCCGGAGGACGTCAGCATCGTCGGCTTCGACGACCAGCCCGACCTCGCCGATCAGATGCACCCGCCGCTGACCACGGTCGCGCTCCCCCACCAGCAGATGGGCTTCGACGCCGGCACACTCCTGCTCGCCGAGACGCACGATCCCGGGCGCCACCTCGTGCCCTGCGAGTACGTCCCGCGAAGCTCCCTCGCAACGCCACGGGACGCCCCAGCACCCGCACCCGCACCCGCAACCGATCCGCAGGAGTCCGAGTGACCGCCGAACCGAGCACCCACTTCCGCCCGCCGAACGGCTTCGTGGGCGACGTCATCCCGTTCGCGGCCGACGACCGGGCGTGGCTGTACTACCTGCTCGACGAACGGCCGGACGCGGCACCCGTCGACCGTGCGACCGGCATGCCCTGGGGCGCGGTCTCGACGACGGACTTCGTGACCTTCGAGGACCACGGCGTCGTGCTCCCCTCGGGCGGACCCGACGCCAGCGACTTCGACTGCTACACGGGCAGCGTCGTCCGCGACGACTCCGGGCTCCTGCACCTGTTCTCCACCGGCCACAACCCGCGCATCACCACCGACACCGGCCTCGGCCGGAAGGACGTCCAGGTCGTCTGCCACGCGACCTCCGACGGCGACCTCACGCGCTGGACGAAGCACCCCGAGTGGGACCTGCCAGCACTCCCCGGCTACGCGCCCGAGGACTGGCGCGACCCGTTCGTCTTCCGCCCGTCGCCCGAGCGCCCCTGGCAGATGCTCCTCGCGACCCGCCGCCCGGACGAGCCCTACCGCCGCTCCGGTCTCGTCGCCCGCCTCGAGTCGGACGACCTCGTCACCTGGCGCGACGCCGACCCGATCTGGGCGCCGCACCGGTTCATCGCCCACGAGTGCCCGGACGTCTTCCGGTGGGGCGACTGGTGGTACCTCGTGTACTCCGAGTTCTCCGACGCGTTCTGCACGCGCTACCGCGTCGCGACGTCGCCCGACGGACCGTGGCTCGCGCCCGCCGACGACACCGTCGACGGCCGCGCGTTCTACGCCGCGAAGACCGTCGCCCTCGGCGAGGACCGCTTCTTCGTCGGGTGGATCGCCACGAAGGAGGGTGAGCGCGACGCCGGGGCGTGGCAGTGGGCCGGCACCATGGCGACCCTCCAGGCGCACCAGCGACCGGACGGGTCGTTGCGCTTCGACCTCCCCCGGACGCTCCGAGCGGCGTACGCGAACGAGGTCGACGTCACCGATGTCTTCACACCCGTGAACGGCGCAGCACCGGTCGTCGGAGACGGCGCATCGAGCCGCTTCGCATCCTGGACCGGGCCGGAACTCCCCGCCGAGGCACTCGTCACGATCGAGCTCGACGTCGCCCCGGACACCCGGTCGTTCGGTGTGCTCCTGCGCACGAGCGACGACGCGGAAGCCGGCTACGCGCTCCGCCTCGAACCGGACCGCTCCCGACTCGTCCTCGATCGGTGGCCGCGCGGTACGACCGGCGGTGAGCAGTGGCAGATCCTCGGTGACGTCCCGCACGCGGTCGAGCTCGAGCGCCCGGTCCCGCTCGCTCCCGGCCCTCACCGCATCGACGTGCACCTCGACGGCGACCTCTGCGTCGCCGTCGTCGACGGTTCCGTCGCGTTGAGCACGCGCCTCTACGACCGCCCGTCCGGGCGTCTCGCGCTCTTCGCGCAGGACGGCGCGTTCGCGCTGACCCGGGTCACCGTCAGCACTCGCTGACGGGCTCCGCACTGACGGACTGGAGGCGCGGTGCCAGCTGGCACCGCGCCTCCAGTCCGTCAGTCGTCCTCGTGCGCAGCCAGGGTGGCGAGCACGAGCTTCGCGATCCGCCGTTGGCCGGAGTCGTTCGGGTGGATGCCGTCCGTCGAGTAGATCCCCGTGCCGGAGTGGTCGGCCTGCGGGAGAGCGTCCGCCAGGCCGACGAACGCAGCGCCACCCTTCGATGCGGCGTTCTCGATCTCGGCGAGGTAGGTCGACCACGGGCTCGCCATGCCGTCCGTCATGCTCGAGGCCGGGTCGAACTCACCGATCACGAGCAGCGAGGGCTTCGTGGGGAGTGCCGCGAGGGCCTTCAGGAACGCCACGTACTGCGTCCCGAGTTCCTCGGGGGTGAGCTTCGACGCGTCGTTGCCACCCAGCGTGATCGTGACGAGGTCCGGAGCAGCACGACGCACCGCTGTCAGGAAGCCCTCCTGGTCCTCGGTGAAGGTCGCGATCGTCGCTCCGGAGTGGGCGGAGTCGTAGCGGTGGATGCCCTTGCCCCGGTCGCCGTCGAAGATCGTGAACCCCAGCAGGGAGAACGGCGAGACAGCGGTGACGGTCACCGTGTGCTCACCGCTCGACAACCCGTCCACCGTCGTCGTCGTGCCGGTGCTGGCGTTCCCCGTCGTGGCGACGGTCTCCGGTGCGGCTCCGTCGACGCTGTAGGTGAAGTCGCCGGACCCGGGGTAGCGCGCCCACCAGATGTCGATCCCGGTGCCCGTGAATGCGTAGGTGCGCGAAGCGCCTGCCTGCATCGCGACCGATCGGTAACCGAGGTCGGGTGCGGTGGCGTCGAACTGGCTCGACCCCGTGCTCGCGGTCGCCCAGTCACCCCACGTCGAGTCCGGGCCGTACACGGCGAACTGTGCCGGGAGGTACCCGGCGCCACCGGTGACAGCGTCCGTCGGGTGCTCCGTGCGGAGCCCGTCGAGCGTGAGGTCCATCCACCGGGTGGAGCGGGCGGAGGCACCCTGCCCCTCGGTGATCGAGTCTCCCAGGGCGACCCAGTTCGCGGGTTCGTCGGCCCGGTCGGCCACGGCAGCGTTCCAGGTGGCGAGGGGATCGGCGGCCTTCGGGGCCGTCTGCGTGGAGCACCCCGACACGACGATGCCCAGGAGTGCGACGGCCACACCGGCCACGACCCGGGCTCCCCCTCGACGCCGTCCACGAACAGTGCTCCGCAGTGGGCCGTTCACGTTGCCTCCCGTGCGTTGGGGTGTGTTCCGCGACCGAGCGCCGGGTCGGGCAATGCTACGCGCCCCGCTCGCGGACCCGGAACGAGGCGTCGCCACTGACGAGCTCGCGTGACCACGCGACCTCGCGTCCGAGCTGCCCGGTCGACGTGAAGAGGCGCACCTGTTGCGTCCCGGGCAGGACGGAAGCGAGCACGTCGCGGTCTGCGGGAGTGAAGCCGAGCTTCTGCCAGAAGGGCCCCGACCGCCGCGAGAACAACCACGCTCGACCCGCGCCCGCTCGAGCCGCTTCAGCCAGCGCGAAGCGCGCGAGCCGCGTACCGGCCCCGGACGCCCGCATCGAGCCGGACACCGCGACGCTCCGGATCAGGGCGTGCGCGCCGTCCGCGCTGAGCTCGAATCCGGTGCTGCCGATGATCCCGCCCTCGGGTCCGCGTTCGAGCCAGATCTGCACGGCCAGCGAGTCGAGGCCGGCGACCGTCAGGTCGGCCTCGAGCAGGAACGTCCGCAACTCGTCCAGGTCGTCGCTCGTCGCTCGTGTGCAGGGCACGACTCGTCCTCGTCCGGTGACGACTACGGGAGCAGCTGCTGGAACACCGCGACGGCCCGACCGATCCCGACGATGATGCCGATGACGACGACGGCGATGCTGATCCACAGCGGCCAGATGGGCCGTCCGGGTGCGACCTTGCGGACGACGACGTACCGGCCGATGACGTAGACGATCGGCGACAGAAACGCCCACGGCCACGAGAACGGCCGGACGACGCCGCGCCGCCCGAGGGCCCGGTGGTCGAAGAACGCGAGCACGACGTTCGCGGCGTACAGGAGCACGGAGAACGCCTGCAGCAGGAAGTACCCGGCGGTGTAGATGGAGGTCGGGTCCACCGTCCGGACGCCTCCCGGACCGACGCCGTACCGGACCTGCGGCTCGTAGAGGAAGGTGACGGGGAGGGAGAGCAGCGGGAGCAGCGCGAGGACCCAGACGAACACGGTGTCCGTCGGCACATGCTCGGGGAGGCGCTGGCGGGGCAGCTGTGCGGGCGGCGGGCCGACCTGCACGGTCCACTGGGTGCCGTCCCACCACCGGGTGGCGTGTTGACCGGACGGGTCGGGGTACCAGCCTGGCGGCGTCGGTGACGACACGGTGCGCTCCTCGGGGGTCGACGGGAGCGTCGGCCCCCGCCCCGACCGTAGTGCAGCACGGCGGCCGAGTGCACCTACGCCCTCGCCGGACCCACCTCGTCCGGAGCGACGTCCTTCTGCACCGCGAACTGCGTCCGGTGCAGTTCCTCGTACCGGCCACCCGCCGCGAGCAGCTCCTCGTGCGTCCCGCGCTCCACGATCGAGCCGTCCTCGACAACGAGGATCTGGTCCGCGCTCCGGATGGTGGAGAGTCGGTGCGCGATCACCATCGCCGTGCGTCCCTCGAGCGCCTCGCTGAGCGCGGCCTGCACCGCGGCCTCCGAGGTGGAGTCGAGGGCCGCCGTGGCCTCGTCGAGGATGACCACCCGCGGCTGGGCGAGCAGGAGCCTCGCGATCGTCATCCGCTGTCGCTCCCCGCCGGACAGCCGGTAGCCGCGCTCCCCCACCATCGTGTCGAGCTGGTCCGGCAGGGACCGGATCAGCGTCTCGAGGCGCGCGCGGCGGACCGCGTCCCACACCTCGTCGTCGGAGGCGTCCGGCCGCGCGAGCCGCAGGTTCGAGCGGATGGTCTCGTGGAACAGGTGCCCGTCCTGGGTCACCATGCCCATCGTGTGCCGGAGGGACTCGAAGGTCACGTCGCGGACGTCCTCACCGGCGAGCCGGACGGCGCCCTGGTCGACGTCGTAGAGCCGCGAGAGCAGCTGCGCGATCGTGGACTTGCCCGCGCCCGAGGTCCCGACGAGCGCGACGGTCTGTCCGGGCTCGATCCGGAACGAGATGCCGTGCAGCACCTCGTCCCCGCCGCGGGTGTCGAGCGTGGAGACCTCCTCGAGCGAGGCCAGCGACACGCGGTCCGCCGAGGGGTAGGCGAACCGGACGTCGTCGAACTCCACCGCGACCGGACCGTCCGGCACGGCCACGGCGCCGGGCTTCTCCTGGATGAGCGGCTCGAGGTCGAGGATCTCGAACACCCGCTCGAAGCTGACGACCGCGCTCATGATCTCGACGCGGGCGTTCGCGAGGCTGGTCAGCGGCACGTACAGCCGGGTGAGGAGGAGCGCGAGCGTGACCACGTCACCCGTGTTCAGCTGGCCGCCGAGCGCGAGGACCCCGCCGAGGCCGTACACGAGCGCGAGGGCGAGGGCCGCGACGAGCGTCAGGGCGGTGACGAAGACGAACTGCAGCATCGCGGTGCGCACGCCGATGTCCCGGACGCGCGCCGCACGGACGCGGAACTCCTCGGACTCCTCCTCCGGCCGACCGAAGAGCTTCACGAGGGTGGCTCCGGGAGCGGAGAAGCGCTCGGTCATCTGCGTGCTCATCGCCGAGTTGTGGTCGGCCGCCTCGCGCCTCAGGGCCGCGAGTCGACCACCCATGCGGCGAGCCGGCACCAGGAAGAGCGGCAGCATGAGCACCGCGATCACCGTCACGAGCCACGACGTGCTGAGCATCACGGCGAGGGTGAGGACGAGCGCCACGAGGTTCGTGACCACGCCGGACAGCGTGCCGCTGAAGGCCTGCTGCGCTCCGATCACGTCATTGTTGAGGCGGCTGACGAGCGCGCCCGTCCGGGTCCGGGTGAAGAAGGCGATCGGCATCTTCTGCACGTGGTCGAACACCGCCGTCCGCAGGTCGAGGATCACCCCTTCACCGATGCGGGCGGAGTACCACCGGGTCGCGAGCGACGAGGCAGCGTCGGCCACGGCGACGACGGCGATGACCACCGCGAGCCAGACGATCGTGCCGACCGCGCCACGAGCGGCGATGACGTCGACCACCTGGCCGGCGAGCACCGGAGTCGCGACCGCGAGGAACGCGCCGACGATCGAGAGCGCGATGAAGACCACGAGCTTGGCGCGGTACGGCGTCGCGAACGTCATGATGCGCCGGAGCGACTCGCGGGAGAACCCGTTCCTGCCGTCCTTGGCGGTGGAGATCTTGTAGAGCGAGCTCCAGGCCGCGCCTTCCATGCTCATGGCAGTTCCCTCCGCACCGCGGAGTCGACGCGGGCCGGCAGCCAGGATACGGCGGTCCGTCGCGCCCCGCGCCGGTCGCGGGAGCCTGGAGGCGCGACCCGCCTGGCGGAGGCGGGTCGCGCCTCCAGGCTGGTCACCGCGCGAGCGGTTCGACGCCGTAGCTCGTGACCACCGCTCGCAACTCGTCCAGGTACGCCTGCGCCTGGACGGTGAGGGGAACCGAGGCGTGGGCGATCCACCCGATCTCGATGCGTTCGTCGACGTCGAGTGGGATGGCGACGATCTCGGGGTCGAGGTCGTCGCTGATGAGGCCCGTCGAGATCGTGTACCCGCCGAGGCCGATCATGAGGTTGAAGATCGTCGCCCGGTCCGAGACCCGGATCTCCCGCTTGCTCGACATCGTCGACAGGATCTCCTCGGCCAGGTAGAAGGAGTTGTTCGCGCCCTGGTCGAACGTGAGTCGGGGCATGTCGGCGAGGTCCTCGAGGGTCGCGCGCTCCCGGGACGCGATCGGGTTCCGCCGGGAGACGAAGATGTGCGGCTGAGCGACGAACAGCGGGGTGAACACGACGCCGGCGTCCCGCAGCAGTTTGCCGAGGACCTGCTTGTTGAAGTCGTTGCGGTAGAGGATGCCGACCTCGCTCCGCAGGGTGCGGACGTCCTCGATGATGTCCCAGGTGCGCGTCTCGCGGAGCGAGAACTCGTACTCGTCCGCGGCCGCCGCTTCGACCATCCGGACGAAGGCCTCGACGGCGAACGAGTAGTGCTGCGCCGACACCCCGAGCAACCGACGCGACGCCTGCCGCCCGACGTACCGCTGCTCGAGCAGGGAGACCTGTTCGACGACCTGCCGGGCGTACCCGAGGAACTCGACACCGTCGACGGTGAGCACGACGCCCCGGGCCGAACGGGTGAAGAGCGGGCGACCGATCCGTGTCTCGAGGTCCTTCATCGCCGCGGACATGGTCGGCTGCGACACGTAGAGCAGATCGGCCGCGGCGCTCATCGAGCCCTCGGTCGCGACCTCGATGAAGTACCGGAGCTGCTGCAGGGTGATGTCGTTCGAGACCCGGGCCATAGGCCGAGGCTATACCGCCGCATAGTGTCTCGGTATTACCTGATGGCCACGGGATCCCGTCATGATCGATGCATCATGGCGAGCGAGATCACCTTCAGCATCACCCGGACCCGGTTCGACGAGGACTACTCCCCGTCGGACAGCTCCCGGCTGACCACGAACTTCGCCAACCTGGCGCGCGGCGAGCGGCGGCAGGAGAACCTCCGTGCTGCGCTGGCGATGATCGACGGGCGCGCGAACGAGCTCTCGGCTGCCGGTGATCGCTACCGCCTGCAGCTCGACATCGTCTCGGCCGCACTGCAGTTCTCCGACGGTGGATCGGACGCCGAGTTCCCGCTGCTCGAGATGCTCGACGTCACGATCGTCGACCAGCACACCGGCGAGCACCACCACGGCATCCTCGGCAACAACTTCTCGTCGTACCTGCGCGACTACGACTTCTCGGTGCTGCTGCCGTCGTCGCCGGGCCTGCCGTCCGACTTCGGTGTGCTGCACGGGGCCCTCTTCCAGCGGTTCCTTTCGTCTTCGGCGTTCCACGACGGATTCAGTGCCGAGCCCGTCGTCTGCATCAGCGTCTCGACGAGCCAGACCTACCGCCGGACCGGGTACGTCCACCCCGTCCTCGGCGCCGAGTACGAGCACGAGCACTCCTCGCTCACCGACGACTACTTCGGCCGGATGGGCATGCGGGTCCGGTACTTCCAGCCCGCCGGAGCGTCGGCCCCGCTCGCGTTCTACTCACGCGGCGATGTCACCACGGACTACACGGACCTCCAGCTCATCGGCACGATCGCCACCATGGAGACGTTCCAGAAGATCTACCGCCCGGAGATCTACGCCGCGAACACCCCGGCCGGCAGCACCTACCGCCCCACCCTCGACCACACCGACTTCACGCCCACCCCGGTCACCTACGACCGCGAGGAGCGCAGCCGCCTCGGGATCACCCAGGGCCGGTGGACCGAGGAGCACCTCGTGACGCCGCACCACGCGCTCCTCTCGCAGTTCGCCGCCGAGCCCGTCCCCGCCCGCTGACCGTCTGGACCGTCACCTCCATGAGCTCTCTCCTCCCCACCGCGATCGTCGGCAGCCTGCCGAAGCCGTCCTGGCTCGCCGAGCCCGAGCGCCTCTGGTCCCCCTGGCAGCTCGACGGCGCCGCCCTGACCGAGGGCAAGCAGGACGCACTCCGGTCCGCCGTGCACGAGCAGGAGCACCGCGGGATCGACATCGTCAGCGACGGCGAGCAGACCCGCCAGCACTTCGTCACGACGTTCATCGAGCACCTCGACGGCATCGACCAGGAGCGCAAGGAGACCGTCCGGATCCGCGACCGCTACGACGCTGCCGTCCCCACGGTCGTCGGCGCCGTGAGTCGCCCCGCGCCGGTGTTCGTCGACGACGCCAAGTTCCTCCGCGCGCAGACCGATCGGCCGATCAAGTGGGCGCTGCCCGGGCCGATGACCATGATCGACACGCTCTCCGACCAGCACTACAAGTCTCGCGAGAAGCTGGCGTGGGAGTTCGCCACGATCCTCAACCAGGAAGCCCGCGAGCTCGAGGCTGCCGGCGTCGACATCATCCAGTTCGACGAGCCCGCCTTCACCGTCTTCCACGACGAGGTGCAGGACTGGGGCGTCGCCGCCCTCGAACGCGCCACCGAGGGACTCCGCGCCGAGACCGCCGTGCACATCTGTTACGGGTACGGCATCGAGGCGAACAACAAGTGGAAGGAGACGCTCGGGGCGGAGTGGCGGCAGTACGAGCAGTCGTTCCCCCTGCTGCAGCAGTCGTCGATCGACATCGTGTCGCTCGAGTGCATCCACTCCCACGTGCCCCTCGACCTCGTGGAGCTCATCCGGGGGAAGAAGGTCATGCTCGGGGCGATCGACGTCGCGACCGAGGTCGTGGAGACCCCGGACGAGGTCGCGGAGGTGCTGCGGCGGGCGCTCGAGTTCGTGGATGCGGACAAGCTCATCCCCAGCTCGAACTGTGGGATGGCGCCGCTGGCGCGGGGTGCGGCGCTGGGGAAGCTGAGTGCGCTGTCCGCTGGTGCGGACATCGTGCGGGCCGAGCTCGTCGGCGCGGAGGTCCCCTCCGCGCGCTGACCACTGCGAGGCGAAACGGCGGCTCTCTTCCGGAAGGCGGAGAGCCGCCGTTCGTGTTGCGTCCGCCGCGGGGGCGCGGCTCTCGATCCGGCCTGGAGGCGCGACTGTCGTCCGGCTGACAGGTTGCGTTGGTACGAGGCCAGGGCTACATCGATATGTTGCGCATCACACTTCGGTATGTGTACGTTGTCTTCGGCGCGGAGGGGCTGCGTCAGAAGGGGGCTTCGATGTCGAAGTTCATGATTGCGGCTGCGGCCGCTATGGTCACCGTTTCCGCTGCAACCACGGTGCCGGCGCCGTCTGCCCAGGCAGCAACACCAACGTCGCAACACGTCAGAGTGGAACGGGCTCCGCTTTCTGATCGAAACGTGATCGAGCTGTTCACCGGGCAGGGGCGGATCATCGCCGAACACCCTGAACTAGCGAAGTTCGTACCAAGCGGCGAGCAGAAGCTGACAGCTGCGCAAATCACCGCCGTGACCGCGGAGTACCAGAACGCCTACTCACAGTTCCACGACAACATCACCATCCCGCTCCAGAGCGGCGACCCGTACCGGGTCCTCGACGCGCTGCATGCCTTCCAGACCGCGACCGAGCGCATCGCCACCTCACAGCCTGCCGCCATCACCGGCGACGGCAAGTGCGCCCTGCTGATCGCCGTCGCGGTCGCGGCCACGCTCTGGTTGGGCGTCCTCGTCTGGGTTGCTGGCCGATCCGGCTCCGCCCTGACCGAGGAACAGTTCGCGGCCGAACTGGCGGCTGCTTTGCCGTCGAGCAACTGACAAGAACCTCGAGAGGAAAAACCTTCGATGTCGAAGATCATGATCGCGGCTGCGGCCGTGATGCTCACCGTTTCCGCTGCAATCACAGTGCCGGCGCTGCCTGCCCAGGCAGCAACACCGACGACGCATCACCTCGCCGCCGAGCGAGCCCCGCTCTCCGATCGGAACGTGATCGAGCTGTTCACGGGGCAGGGGCATCGGGGTTGCGGCTGGGGTTGCGCCGACCGTGATGGCGGTCCTTCACGCGTGGGTTGCGTTCTCGATCGCTGGGTCGATCTCGCTCCCCGACGGGGGCGACCAAGCGGCCGCGGTGTGCACCCTGCTCCTTGTCACCGTCAGTTTCGCCGACCGACGTCGCTGGCTGCTCGGTCCGCCGCGGACCGTCGCGAGCTGGCGCCGACAAGTGGCGCTCGGAGGTCTCATGGTCATGCGAGTGCAGGTCACTGCGATCTACCTCAACGCCGCGATCGCCAAGCTGTTTGCACCCGAATGGGTCAACGGCACAGCCGAGTACTACGTCCTTCGGGACCCGTTCTTCGGGGCAAGCGGACCGCTTGCTCCTGTCCTACGAGCTGCGACGACACTGCCCGCTGTGACGGTGGGCGTGACCTGGGGTGCGGTGATAGCGGAGATCGCGATCGGTGTGCTGATTCTGTGTGGCCCGCGAAGTCGTTCGATTGCGTTGGTCCTGTGCGTGGTGCTGCACGGGGCGATCATCATCACGATGGGGCTCTGGAGCTTCGGGCTGATCATGATTGCGATCGTCGGCATCGCCGCGATGCCGTACACGCCGCATGAGCAGACGCACCAGTTCTGGTCCCGCCTCGGCAGAAGGCACCTCGCCACCGTGCACAGCCCTAGCGTGAATGGCGTTGGGGTCCGGTGAGCGCGCAGCACGTGCGTAGCGCGTCTCTTGGCTCCCTCGCCGACGCCGTCCCCGTCTTCATCGAGATCGCAGTCACGAGTGCGTGGTGGAACCGACTCCCCGATCGGATCGCTACGACCTTCGGTCCGGACAGCAGCCCAGGCGGATACGGGACCCCGTTGGGGACGGTGAGCCTTCTCGCTGCCGTGCAGACCCTCTTTCTTGTCGCGGCGGTCGGATCGGCCTTCGCGCGAGATCGACGGAAGGGTCGGATCGCCTGCGCGGTAACCGCTGGGTTCATCGCCACTGTGGCGATCAGCTGGCTGATGATCGCGGGAGTCGCGACCTCGATCGTGGCACCAGCAGCGTGGTGGGCACTCCTGGCAGGCCCGGCGTGGGCAGTCGTTCCGTACTGGCTACTTCGCATCGACAACGAGGCACCGTGAGGCAGATCACGGCGCGAAAGGACCACAGGGAGACCACGGCAGGCAGGCCGCGGGGCACCCGATGGGGTGCGGTCAGCGTGTTCGTGTGCCTGGCGTACGGTGCAGCGTGGGGGCTGCTCTGGCCAGCGGTTCAGACGAGCGCGGATCTCTCGGATCCCGTTGGAAGCCCAGGCGCCTACATCGCGACCGTGGCGATGATGTTCACACCGGGCCTCGCAGCGCTGCTGGTCGCAGTCATGCTCCAGCGTCATCGCGGGAAAGCGCTCCTGGTTGAGCTCGGTCTGACAGGATTCTTCACCCGTCAGGGCTGGCGCTTCGCTGGCGCCGGCATCGCCGGAGCTGCGGTGCTGGTTCTGGGCAGCTGGAGTCTCGGCCTGCTGCTCGAGTGGGTGCAGCTCGATCCTGAACGGTCCGTGGCGAGAGAGCTCATCATTCGAGTCACGGGCGAGCAGCCGCCGATGCCGATGGCGCTCCTTGCGCTGCTGCAACTGGTGAACCTCCCCATCGGGATAGCGATCACGGCGATCGCTGCGACGGGCGAGGAAATCGGTTGGCGCGGCTGGCTCCTCCCGAAACTGCTGCCGCTCGGAACCGGGTGGGCCCTCAGCCTGAGCGGGGCGATCTGGGGTCTCTGGCACGCCCCCGCGATCCTGCTCGGCCTGAACTACGAGCAACGTGACCCGCTCGGGATCATCATGATGACCATCGGCTGCGTCGGTGCCGGCGTGCTGATCGGGTGGCTCCGGCTTGCGAGCGGATCGCTTCTGCCCTGCGTCCTCGCACACGCGGCGCTCAACAGCTTCGCCACGTACCAGTCGATCCTCTTTCCGCCGTTCGACCAACGCCTTGTCGGGCCGCTCGCGATCACCGGGTGGATCGTCATGACGGTCCTGATCGTGACCGGCGCATTACGGGCAACTCGACTTCGGCAGCGACGCGACTCAGAACGGGGCAGCCACGAGATCCGCAACACCGAGGCGTCTCAGTAGCCGAGCAGATGGGCCCATGAGGTCCGCTCGGAAGACAGGGGGCTCACCGGATCACCGCCGCATCAGCCGTCGCACTTCTCTCGCACCTCCCGCTCGATCAGCGCCGTGGCGATCGCATCGGCCGCATGCGGAGCCTTCGCGAGCGCATGGACCACCGCGGTGATTCCTGCGGCGTTGGCGATGACCGCGCCTGCCGCTCGCACCTCGCCGTTGATCCAGTTCGATGCCCCTTGCCGCTGCCAGCTCACCGTGCGGGAGGGCGGAGCGCCAGGCTCGAGCGCCCATTCGGCATAGCGACAGAGGTCCTCGAACGTTGACCAGACGCCGCCTGCGGCCGCGAACGACGACTCCCCGAGCGCCCACGGCCTGACCGCTTGACCGAAGAGCTTCGGCACCACACGTTCTGCCCGAGCAGGCACGAGCGTGGCAGAGCTGATCCCCGCCGGCACGAGGACGTGCTGGCGCACGGCGGCGAACCAGTCGCCGTGCACCCCCTCGAGCACGGCACCGAGGAGTGCGTAGCCGAGGTTCGAGTACACGAAGTGGCCTCGTGGCGTGACCGGCACTGCTGTATCGAGATCCAGAGGCACGCCGACGGCCTTCCGGTACGGGTCGCCGAAGAGGCTGTCACGCATCGTCACCGGAAGTCGCGGCAGCCCCGAGGTGTGGCGGACGAGGTCAGCCACGGTCATCTCGTCGTCGGCCACCCCTGGCAAGTAGTACGCGACCGGCCGGTCGACCTCGAGTGTGAGCCACGCGGTCGCCCCGACCAGCCCCTTCGTGATGCTCCCCCACTCGAGCATCGAAGCGGTGGCGTACGGCCCGCGGGGCTCGCGCACGATCCTCCAGCCGTCCGCCGCGCGAAGACTCGCGCGCCAGAGCCCGGCGGCCTCATGTGGGGTCCGCATGACGCCCTTCCCCTGATGTGTGATCGAGGTCTCGGAACCGCAGCAGCCGTTCGCGGCGCCTGGCAGCGAACCACGAGACCGGCCCGACGAAGGGCACGAACAGGACAACGAGGGCCCAGGCGAGCACGGGCCACCCCGTCGGTGACGAGGCTGCGAGCAGCGACACGAGGGCTCCGAGAGCAAGCACCAATCCGACGATGGCGATGCTCATCGTCGCGTCGTCCAGCGCTGTCGGCAGAAGCGGGTTCACGCTCCCAGCCGTGGTCAGGTTGAACATCTCGCAGACTCCCCATCCCGCTGACAATACTCATCGACAACTGAAACGTTGCCTTTGACATGTCAAAACACTAGCTTCACAACTATGGATGGAGCAATGGTCTTCGCGCTGTCTCTCGAGGTCGGTGCTGCGGTTCTCGTCACCTGGCTGACCTGGAGAGCCGCGAGCGGATCGCTGGCTCGGAACGATCTCGCCGGCGTCCGCACACGGATCACGATGTCCAGCGACGAGGCATGGCGCATCGCTCATCGTGCAGCGCTGCGTCCAACCATCATCAGCGGAACGATCGCCGTGACCTGGTGCCTGATCAGCATGGGTCTTGCCCCGCTCCGCAGTCCGGTCTCCGTCCTCGTGGCCGCAGGAGTGCTCGTCGGCGGTGCACTCCTGTCGATCCCGGTGGCGCACCGTGCCGTCCGCCGATCCTTCCCCGATCGCTGATGACAACCTCGCCCCCCGAGGAACGTGGGCGACACGCGTCAACGCGACGGCGGCTCCTGGCCTCACATGTCGGCGCTGACGCGGAGCGTGTAGCCCTCGAGAACGGTCTGGTGCTCGACGAAGTGCACGAACACCGATGCTGCATGGTCGGCTGTGAAGAGCTCTGCCGGATGCCGCGGCTCGTGTGCAGCCTGTACGTCGATGGTCTCGGTGACTGGCTCGGTGAGATCGTGATCTCGGCCCACGACGAAGAAGCGGTACTCACCGTCGTCTTCGAGACGACGGAACTCGACGCTCATCTTCTCGGCCGTGTCGCCGGCTTGCACGTAGGAGTCGCTGTACTCATCGATGACTTCCTGCGGGCCTGCACGCCAGGTCTGGTCATCGATCGGGCGGAACGTGTCGTTCAGAACGGTGATGACGACCCCGTTCGTCCTCGTGAGGACCAAGGCGGGCTACTCCACGTGCTCGTTGGCGACAGAGGTGATCTTGATGCGTACCAAATGCAGCGTGGCACACGCCTGACCGCGTCGCCGCGAAGCGTCAGGCGGACGGCGTTGACTACGCCCATGATCTCAAAGGGCCTCATCCATCAGGTGGAAAGCGCGACCGTTCGTGATCGCGACGGTGCGACGGTCGGCAAGGTGACGCAGGTGTTCCCCTCCGACGAGGACGGCAGTGCTGCCTACGTCAGCGTCGCGACGGGGCTGCTCGGGAGGCACCAAACGCTCGTCCCGGTCGAAGACGCCACCCTCGACGGCACGGATCTGCACGTCGGGTACACCAAGAATGCGATCCAGGCCGCACCCTCCCTCGGCCCCGAACACACCCTGTCCCTCGCCGAGGCGAACGCAGTCCGCAAGCACTTCGGGTTGTCCGCAGCCGGCGCGGCAACCGGAGACATGGGCGACCCGAACGAGAACCTCGATCAGGCCGGGACAGGGCCTGCCGGCGCGGATGATACCGAGGGTGCAGGCACGACGCCGCCGGCGTGATGGTGCCACAGCGCGGACATTCGCTTTCTCGCAGCACTCCTCGGCGAGTCCCGCCGCTGTGCCCTAGGAAGTCTTGAGTCGAGCGTCGGCCGGCGCCTCAACAGACCATCGGCTATCGAGACGCTGTGACGGAGGTGCTGGATAGGGTCCGGAGGCATGAAAGCAACGACGCTTGAACCTCGCACCCTGGTCGCCGGCGACACCGTCGCGATCGTTTCGCCGGCGTCCTGGCCGGAGGACTCCGTGCCCGGCTGGATTGCGCAGCAGGTCAAGTCGTGGGGTCTTCGAGCAGTCATCGCACCGCACGCACTTGACCACCGCGGCTACCTCGCCGGCACCGATGCCGCTCGCATCGACGACCTCAACAACGTGATCCGCGACCCGGCGGTCCGAGCCGTCATCGCGTCAACCGGAGGGTGCGGCAGTTTCCGGATCGTCCCGGAGGTCGACGTCGACGGCCTCCACGCCGACCCCAAGGTGCTGATCGGGTACAGCGACATCACTGCTCTGCACTGCGTGTGGGACGCTGCCGGCGTCCCGACGCTGCACGGCGCGATCGCCGGCGCTCACGCTGACCACGTCCGACGGCTGCTCATGGAGGGCGCCGAGACCGTCGTCGATGCTGACGATCGCGCCCTGTCGGCGGAGCTCTCCACGTCGGGGCGTACGGAGGGGGTGCTCTTCGGTGGCAACCTCGAAATGCTGGCGCGATCGGTCGGGGTCGTGAACCTCGACCTCGCGGGCAGGATCTTCCTCCTCGAGATCAACCGCGCCGCGGGGCTGGGCATGGTGGATCGCGCGCTGACTCAGCTGCGGTACTCCGGCGCGCTCGACGGCGTTGCCGGCGTCGCACTCGGGAGCATTGACCAGTTCGCCGGCTACGACGACCGGGGCTGGACGATCCTCGACACCCTCCGCGACCACCTCGACGCGCTCGGCGTCCCCGTCCTCGGCGGCCTGCCACTCGGTCACATCGAGGACCTCGTCACCGTGCCACTCGGCACGCACGCCGTCCTCGACGTCGACCACGCTCGCTTGACAGTCTCCGCACCGTCCGGAACCTGATCGTCCAGTGGGACGCGGTCAGTGGGACGGATCAGTGCGGAGCGGGCCCGAATCGAATAGCTCGTATTCCGCGTCGTGGTAGCGAGTCGTCGGTCCCTGCTCCGTCATCCCGAGACGCAGACAGACTCGGCGCGACGCGGCGTTATCGACCTGGGCAACCGCGATGAGCCGGTCGAGCCCGGCTGCAGAAGCGGCCGCACGCCACCTCGGCCCCCTGAACGACCGGTGTCCGTCGTTCGGAGGAGACGCGGCGCACCCAAGTGCCCGGAAGTGGCTCGTCAAAAGCCAGCTCAGTAGCTCACTTGCTGGCAGGATCGTTCCCGGCTTGGCTAAGAGTGTGACGTCTCCCGAAGTGATCCTCGTACACGGTTTGTACCACCAGCCGCAGCACATGCAGCCGCTCCGGGAAACGCTCGAAGCGCGTGGCGCCACCGTCCACGTTCCCCGCCTCCACCGGGGGTCGCTCGCGGCCGATACCGAGGCCGTGCAAGGAGTCGTTGACGCGTGTCAGGACAGGCCCGTGCTGGTCGCCCACAGCTACGGCGGTGCGGTAACCGCCGGGGTGGAGGGGGCCGCCTCGTTCGTGTTCATGGCAGCGTTCACGCCGAGGGTCGGGGAGAGCTGCGCGCAGCTTGGTGGCCCTGACGCTCCGGTGAACTCTGCCGTGCGGCCACACCCACAAGCTGGCACGTTCATCCCGGCTGACGCGGCGGTCGAGCTGTTCTACGCCGACTGTGATCCGCAGGCAGCACGGCGGGCCGTGAACCTGCTCGTGCCGCAGGCGTCGGGGCACGGGAGAGGTGTCGTCGAAGCAGCACCGTGGGAGCGCTCGGGCAGTCACTACATCGTCTGCTCGGACGACCGCGCGATGAGCCCCGCTCTGCAACTGCGGATGGCGAAGCGGTGCAGCAGTCATGAAGTGCTCAGCGCCAGCCATTCGCCGTACATCTCGCAGCCCCAGCATGTCGCGACCGCGGTGTTGGGCCGGGCCGCGGACCGGTAGCCCATGGCGGTCCGGACGGTAGACAGGGGCATGCCCTCCTCGGACGACGTCCCACACCTCCTGCAGACCGTCATCGACACGCCTGCACCGCGCGAGCTGGCCGAGTTCTACCGGTCACTCCTGGGACTCCGGTACCGCGATGGTGACGCACCCGACACCGACGAGTCGGAGCAGCCCGAGTGGCTGGTGCTGACCGCCGACGACGGAACTCGCCGTCTGGCCTTCCAACTCGCTCCTGACCTGCCGCGACCTCAGTGGCCGACAGGCTCACCCCCGCAGATGCTCCACCTCGACCTGACAGTGGACTCGACAGCAGCCCTCGAACAGCAGCGGGCTCGTGCCCTACGCCTCGGAGCGGCAGTTCTAACGGACCGATCCGCCGACGCCGTCGAACCGCTCATCGTCTTCGCTGACCCTTCCGGGCACCCCTTTTGCATCTTCGTCACTCCGCGCACCCCGTCCCGTTAGCCTGTCGGCGTGCGGTCACTCCTTGCCGTTTCGCTTGCGGATGACCCCGAGGACGATGCCGTAGACCATCACGGCCCCGATTAGGGGCAGCGCGATCCACAACCCTGATGCACCCGCAGCGAACATGGGCAGACGCTGCTCCAGCACTGGTTCGTGTGTCCGATAGTCGATCGGCTACCGGACATCGTCTGACAGCTAGAACCCATCCCATAGGGTCACGTACATGACCGAGATGAAGCGGCGCAGCATCCTCGAACGAATCGTTGGGAAGCCCCTCCCGTGGCTTGCGTGGACCTGGGCCGCTCTGGCTGTGATTTGGATCGTTCTGGCCATCGTCGACCCGTCCGGATTCCACACGTTCATGGCGATCACGTGGTCAGTTCTCGCCATCGTCCAACTCAGTGCCGCCTACTACGCCCGCAAGCAGGAGCACGGGCGAGCTCCGACAGCCGAAGCCGACACCGCTGCCCACTGATTCCACGTCTATGCCGCGTCCGGGAGCCGATGGTCGACCGGGCAGAGGTCATGCCGCCGATCGGCCGGTCGCGGCAATGGTCTCGCGGTACGCCTCGATCTTCCGTTCCAGCGCCGCGAGGTGCCGCTGCACCTCCGCCTGCCGAGCGAGGACGGTCGCATGATGCTGCTCGAGGAGCGCGAGCCGTGCGACATCATCAGCGCCAGCCCTGTACGCGGACGCGTACTCGCGCATCTCCTGCACGCTCATCCCGGTCCCGCGGAGCATCACCGTCCCGGCGAGCCAGCTCAGCGCAGCCGTGTCGTAACGGCGCCACCCGTGCTGCCCACGATCAGGAGCCGGCGCGATGCCTTCCTTCTCGTAGTAACGGATCGTGTCGACGGTGATGCCGAGCAACTCTGCCGCAGCGCTGATCGTGACCGGCTCATCGACGTGGACCTCCGGGAGCAGCATGGGTCGAGTCTCCCACTTGACATGGTGTGCGCACCAGGGTGGAGGGTCGTCATCGTCCGGGTGATCCCGGCGACGAACGGAGAACACGCATGCAGCAGATCCCTCTCGGCTCCCAGGGCCTCGTCACGTCCGCCCTCGGTCTCGGGTGCATGGGCATGAGTGCCTTCTACGGCGGCGCCACCGAGACCGGCTCCGTCGAGACCATCCGACGAGCCCTCGACCTCGGGATCACCCTGTTCGACACCGCAGAAGCGTACGGACCGTTCGAGAACGAGAAACTGCTCGGCCGGGTCCTCGGTGCCGACCGGGAACAAGTAGTCATCGCTTCGAAGTTCGCCACGGACTTCACCGACGACGGCACACCAATCGGCCTCGACGGCTCCCCGGGACATGCACGCCGCGCGATCGACCGGTCCCTCAGCCACCTCGGCACCGACCACGTCGACCTCTGGTACCTGCACCGGGCAGACCCGACCGTCCCGATCGAGGACACCATCGGCGCGATGGCTGAAGCCGTGACCGCCGGAAAAGCGCGCTACATCGGGGTCTCCGAGACCTCGGCCGAGACCCTGCGCCGTGCGCACGCGACGTTCCCGATCACGGCGATCCAGTCCGAGTACAGCCTGTTCGAGCGCGACGCCGAACACAACGGCGTCCTCGACACTGCCCGCGAGCTCGGCATCGGGTTCGTGTCCTTCTCGCCGCTGGGCCGCGGGTTCCTCTCCGGCACCCTCACCCGCAAGGACGACCTCCCCGAGGGCGACGCACGGCGAAACCTCCCCCGGTTCTCAGACGAGGCGATCAACGCGAACCTCCGCGTCGTTTCGGCACTGAAGGTCATCGCTGACGAGAAGGGAGTCACGACCGCGCAGCTGGCGCTCGCGTGGCTGATGCAGGTCGGCACCGTCCCGATCCCCGGCACCACGAAGGCGTACAGGATCGAGGAAAACGTCGCCGCCGCCGACGTCGTCCTCACCACGAGCGACCTCGCCCGGATCGAAGCTGCATCCCCGCACGGCGTCGCAGTCGGTACTCGCAACACCGAAGCAGGAATGGCACGCGACCGCGGCTGAGCTGAACGGAACGCCCCGCAGCACCAGCAGGTCCAACGGGGCGTCCATCGCGTCCGATATCCGATCCTTCACCGGACGTGCAGCATCCAGTGCTCCGCTTCCGGACGAGAGTAAGCCAGGTCGCGATTTGCCCTCAGTGAGCGAGTGGGATGTTGGGGACTGGGTACTTCTTGTTCCCGACTTGATGCCGGCCGCGCGGAACCATCAGGTCAATCGGCCCGGTGCGCGGGACGGTCACGACTTCACGATCGTCGCCTGCTGCGGCCAGCGTTCCGCGAAGAAGTTCGTCGAAGAAGTAGCGCTCCGGTCCAGCCAGGTCGATCTCACGATCAGACGGTTCCGGGTCGTGCGCGGTCGTCGCGAGGAGGTCCACAACCTCGGAGAGGTCGACTGGCTGGATGAGTGAGCGCTCCGCGATCACCCGTCCGTCGACGGTGTGCTGGTCTGCCAGCACCGGGACCCAGGAGTGGAACTGGGTCGTACGGACGATCGTCGCGGGTACCGTTGCTGACTTCAACAACCGCTCCTGGGCGACCTTGCCGCGCCAGTACCCGTTGTCCGGTCCGTCCTCCTCACCGACACCGACGATCGACAGCAGGACATGATGCCGAACCCCTGCCCGGTTCCCGGCACGCACCAGGTTCCGGGTCGTCGTCTCGAAGAACGCCGTCGCCTCGTCGTCGAAGCGCGCGATGTTGAGCGTGTTCACGATCGTGTCCACTCCGACCAGCGCGGCGTCCAGCCCGTCGCCCGTCGTCGCGTCCACGCCATTGGCGCGACTGCCGATGACTACCTCAACGCCCTCCTCCTTCAGCACCCCAGCGACTTCCGCTCCCACCTGGCCACGACCGCCCGCGATGAAGACCCTCATGTTCACCCTTCTTCTGTCTTTGACGAGATCTCGCCGAGGGCTTGACGACGGACAGCACCGACTTGTGAGGCGACCAAATGCCTCGCGCCGCTGACGGTCCTGGCACCGCCACCGCGTGAGACCAGTGCGAGCCCGCCACATCGAGTTACGGCAGGCGCCCTTCTAGGACCGCGTGAGCGTCATCGACGACTTGGCTCGTCCTTGCCGACGAGGCCGAGTTCCACGAGGGACATCGCAGTGTCGAGCAGCGTCTCGCGCACGGGGCGCGGCTCCCAGCCGAGGACGTTCTTGGCTTTGGTGTTGCTGATGACGGGCGCAACCGAGCTGTCCGATCCGTCGCTGCTGGCGGCTGCTTCGGTCAATGGAACGTGTGAGGCGAGGGAGCCGAGCTCCTCGTGGAGCAGGACAGCGACATCGCGGAAGCTCACGGATGGTCCGTCCGCGACTGCCAGGAACCGCTCCCCCGCCCCTTCTGAGCGCGTCATCGCTGCAAGGTGGAGCACAGCAGCGTCGCGCACATCAACAACGCCGAACGACTGTGCCGGCAGGCTCTCCATCGAACCGTCAAGCATCGCCTTGATGAACGCGACTGACGTCGACAGCTTCGTGCTCAGCGTCGGGCCAAAGATGCCCACGGGGTTCACGACCGAGAGCTCCAGCCCCTCCCCTTGCTGAGCAACGAAGTCCCACGCGGCTCGCTCGGCGACGACCTTCGACTTGATGTAGGGCTGCAGGTCATCCTCGGGGTTGGTCCAGTCGCTTTCAGTGAAGCTCGGAACAGCTTTGTGTGAGTACCCGACGGCTGCGAACGAGGACGTCATCACGACTCGCTCAACGCTGGCATCGCGAGCAGCCGCGAGGACGCGGAGTGCTCCGTCTCGTGCCGGCACGATCACGTCATCCTCGTGCTGCGGGGTGTCGCCGGGGAAGGGAGAAGCGACGTGCATCACGTACCGCGCCCCGGACATGGCCTCGGTCCAACCGTTGTCGGAGCTCAAGTCGGCGTACGCGAGATCGAGCCTGTCGGCAGACAGCACCCCTGCACGGTCGAGATCCTCGCGCAGCGCCGCTCCTCGGGCTGCGCTGCGGACGGTGGCGCGAACGCTGTAGCCCTGGTCGAGTAGCGCCGCGGTGATGTGCGCGCCGAGGTAGCCGTTCGCGCCGGTGACCAGCACGGTGGCGTCTGGGTTGGTCGTCATGTTCGATCCGTTCTCGTGGAAGTACAGTGGTAAGCGGAACGCGTTCCGGAACAGCGTAAACGGAAAGCGTTCCGTTTGGAAGGGGTGGGGATGAGCGATCGGAACGGCCTTCGCGCGGATGCCGTGCGCAACCGGGCGCGCGTGCTCGATGCAGCAGTGCAGTTGGTATCCATGCAAGGCGCGGACGTGCCGTTCACCGCGATCGCAGCCGCGGCGGGCGTCGGTGTCGGGACCGTCTACCGGCACTTCCCCTCGCGCATCGCCCTGGTCGAAGCTGTGTACCGGAATGAGCTCGACGCTGTCTGCGATGCTGCTGCGCACCTCGCAGCGAACGAGGAACCGGCGACTGCCCTTCGTGAGTGGTTGGACCGGTTTGTCGACTACTTGGCTACGAAAGCCGGTCTGAGCTCGGCGTTGACGGCTGCGATTGCGGGCGGCGCCCAGCCGTTTGAGCACAGCCGCGGCCGTCTGAACGATGCGCTGCAGGTGCTGCTGGCTGCGCTGGAACGAGCCGAACGGCTGCGTGACGGTGTGGCCTCGGACGACGTGCTGCTGTTGGTGGCAGGGACAGCGGTGGCTTCGGAGACGAGCGGCACGGACCGCCGGCAGCGTGATCGTGTACTGGATCTCGTCGTCGCCGCTGTGGTGGCGTAGGTCGTCCGCCGGTGAGCGGGCGGACCGTGACGAGCGCTTGACCTGGAGCGCACTCCGGGTGTGAGCATGAGGCCATGCGCGAAGTTCCCCTCCCCGAAGTCGATGCAGCCGTCCCACCGGACGGGCTGAGCATCGGGCAGGCCGCGGCCGCGCTGGGTCTCCCGATGGAGACCCTGCGGTACTACGACCGGGCTGGCCTGATGCTCGACCCGACGCCGCGGACACCGTCCGGGCAGCGCCGGTACCACCAACCCGACCTCGACTGGGTCGGCGGGTTGGTGATGCTGCGCGAGACCGGCATGTCGATCGCCGACATCCGCGGGATCGCTGAACTCAGTCGACGGCCCGGCACGGAAGAGGACCGGCTCCGGTTCTTCGAGGACCACCGGCAGCACGTCCTCGAAGACCTCGCACGGACGCAGCGGCACCTCGCCGCGATCGAACAGAATATTGCCACCTACCGGGCGATCGTCGAGAAAGGAACCCCTGCAAATGCAGACACGACAGCTCGGTGACGGACTGACCGTCTCCACGATCGGTCTCGGCGCGATGGGCATGAACGCCTTCTACGGCCCGAGCGATGAGCAGGAGTCGATCGCGACGCTGCAGCACGCGGTCGAGATCGGTGTCACGTTCATCGACACCGCCGAGGCGTACGGACCGTTCACGAACGAGCAGCTGATCGGCCGCGCCCTGGGGTCTCGTCGCGACGAGATCACGATCGCGACGAAGGCATCAGCGGAGACCGACGACGACGGCACCGTCCACGGCCGCAACGGCAGCCCCGAGTACATCCGACGCGCCTGCGACCGGTCCCTCCGGCACCTTGGCATGGACACCATCGATCTGTACTACCTCCACCGCGCCGACCCTGCGGTACCGATCGAGGACAGCGTCGGTGCGATGGCGGACCTGGTCGCAGCGGGGAAGGTGCGACACATCGGCCTCTCAGAAGTCGCCGCGTCCACGCTCCGCCGCGCTCACAGCGTTCACCCGATTGCTGCAGTGCAATCGGAGTTCTCCCTGTTCTCCCGGGACGTGCTGCACAACGAGGAGAAGGCGACCGCTGACGAACTCGGCATCGGCTTCGTGGCCTTCTCCCCGCTCGGACGCGGGGTCCTCACCGAGGGCGTCCGCAGCCTGGACGATCTGGCGCCGGACGACGCCCGGCGAGGTCTCCCGCGCTTCCAGCCCGCAGCGTTCGCTGCAAACCGGCGGCTCGTCGCACGCGTCGAGCGGGTAGCCAGCGAGATCGGTGCGACGACCGCGCAGGTGGCCCTCGCGTGGCTCCTCGCCGAGGGCGCTGTACCCATCCCTGGAACACGTCGCCGCTCCCGCCTCGACGAGAACGCGGCAGCCGCAGGTATTCGGCTCACCGACGCACAGCGAAGCGCGCTCGTCGACGCGATCCCGGCCGAGGACGTCATCGGTTCACGGGACGGTGTCGACGCGCCAATCGGCATCGACCGCTGACGTGAACATTCTCCCGAACGGCATGATCGGCCCATGAGCTACCGCACAATCCGTCCCGAGGATCTCCCGCTGCTGTTCCGTCTGGAACGGGCGTACATGCAGGAGGTTGAGCCGGACAGTGTCGCCGGATGGACGAATGCTTTGGACCGGAATCTCGAGCTGTGGATCGATTGCTTGCCCACCAGCGGCGCGATCACGGACGCGGATGGCATGGTCACCGGTTTGGCCGTCTGGCAACTGCAGCCCGCCGTCGCGACACTCGTCGCCGTGCACGTGGTGCCCGAGCGGCGGGGCGCCGGTGTCGGCGGCCGCCTCTTGGAAGGGTTCGTCAGTGCAGCGACCGCTGGCGGTGCACCGACGGCCGCGCTCGGCGTCCACGAGTCGAATACTCGCGCTGAACGGCTCTACACGTCCCACGGGTTTCGCCACATCGGATCGGACGGTGCGTACCGCCTTTTCGAACGCAGCCTCACCAGCTGATCAAGCAGCACGCCGAGTCAACGAGATCGACCGCACAAACACCGCTCTTCCCGAGCGGAGGGCACGACACCGAATCGCTCGCGTATCGCTTGCGGGGCTTGGCCCGGCGCGAGCAGCACATCCGTGCGCGCCGTCCCGTTCGTCTCGATGAGGTGATCGCCGATGAGGGTCGTCCGTCCGCGTTGCCGACGAATTGAGAAGACAGGTGCATCGGCGCCAACCCGCCGGCCGAGCGTGTCGGAACGGACAAGAGCGTCGAAGCGGAGGGTGTCGTCAAGACCTCGAGCGGATGCCACCGTGTAGCGAGGACCGTCCGATCCTCGGACGCCGAGCTCGCCATTGAGCATGTGGATCTCAAAGCCGTCGATCGAACCTCTCTGCTGTTGCCTGTCCTGGAGGCGCAGTGGTTCGTCGGCGCCGGCTCCGGACACATCTACCAGGTACGGGTCCGCCCCGAGGCGCACGGCGAGAGCCAATCGGGGAATCCCGCGGGCGCTGGGGAGTCGGTTCGGGGTGACGGTGAGCGGGGTGACGGTGAAGCCGAGGCCGACCAGCAGCATCGCGAACGCCAGGTTCAGTTGCGTCGCGGGTGCACCGCGCCGCTGCTGGGTGATGCGGTCGAGGAGCCCGGGCAAGGAGCCGGCTGCGTCCTCGCATCCGCCGAGTTCCTCGAGCGGAACCGTCGCGAGGTGTGTGCGGTGCAGTGTCTGGAGGCTCCTGAGGTCCGCGAAGGGGACGTAGTCAATGGCGAGCCTGTGGAGGTAGTCGTCGACGACCGTTGTGGGCGTGTCCATCGGGTTCGCTCCTGTCTGATGGTCTCCCCTCTGTGACGACGCCAGCACGGTGAGCGTGATGGCCGAGCGGCGATTCCGGTGATGACTCACATAAGCGTGAGCTGCGCCGTCAGACCTTTGACTGGACAGGAAGAAGGTCGCACCGTGAAGGACATCGTCATCGTCGGCGGCGGGTACGCCGGGTTCTACACCGCGTGGAAGCTGGAGAAGAAGCTCCGCCGCGGCGAAGCGCGCGTCACCGTCATCGATCCACGTCCCTACATGACGTACCAGCCGTTCCTCCCCGAGGTGACTGCCGGCTCCGTCGAAGCGCGCCACGTCGCCGTTTCCCTCCGTAGCCACCTCCGCAGGACCCGACTGATCGCCGGCGCGGTAACGAACATCGATCACGCCGCCCGGACCGTCACCGTGACACCGAAGGACGGCGAGCCGTTCCCGGTGCGATACGACACCATCGTCGTGACCGCCGGGGCAGTCACGCGGAAGTTCCCCATCCCCGGGCTCGTCGATGAAGCAATCGGGATGAAGCAGGTCGAGGAAGCCGTCGCGATCCGCGACCACATCCTCACCGCCTTCGACCGCGCCTCGGTCCTCCCCCCGGGGCCCGAGCGGCAGAAGCTGCTCACCGTGACGTTCGTTGGAGGTGGCTTCTCCGGCGTGGAAGGCTTCGGCGAAACCCTCGCCCTCGCGACCGCGCTGCTGAAGTCGTACCCGGAGCTGAGCATGGCCGACATCTCGTTCCACCTCGTCGAAGCGCAGGGACGGATCCTGCCCGAGGTCACCGACGAACCCGGCAGGTGGGTCGTCCGACACCTCGAACGACGAGGCGGTCACGTTCACCTGAACACGCAGATGCTCTCCGCCGTCGGCGGCCGCGTGGTCCTCTCGACCGGCGAGGAGTACCACTCCGGCCTCATCGTCTGGGTTGCCGGTAACGCAGCGAACCCCGTCGTGGAGCGCCATACTGACCTGCCACTGACCGCCCGCGGGTCGGTCCGCGTTCGTGCAGACCTGCGCGTGGAGGGCGACGACGGGATCGTTCCGGACGCATGGGCCGCGGGCGATGACGCAGCCGTACCGGACCTTGCCTCCCCGAAGCCGGGGGCACTCACGGTCCCGAACGCTCAGCACGCCGTCCGACAGGGCAAGCGGCTCGCGAAGAACCTCGTCGCAACGCTCCGCGGCGAAGCACCCCGTGACTACGTGCACCACAACCTGGGTGTCGTCGCGACTCTTGGCCTCGGACACGGGATCTTCCAGTACCAGCGCATCGTCATCACGGGCTTTCCCGCGTGGGTCATGCACCGCGGTTACCACGTGCTCGCCGTTCCGACATGGGAGCGGAAGTTCCGTGTCCTTCTGGTCTGGATCAGCGCTGTCTTCGCGGGCCGCGACATCGCCTCCCTCGGCTCCATCACCGAGCCTCGCCGAGCGTTCGTGACCGGTGGTGTCCCCGACACCGTCCCGGGAGCGACCGATGCCCGTTGATCGTCGAACCCGACCATCCCGCCGGTCCCTAGCGGCCGTGGTCGCGGACACCACGCTCGGACGGCTGTCCGCCGCGGCCCTCATCTGGATGCGGCACCGCCCGGTACCGCTGCATTGGACCAGCTTGTTCGGCGTCGCGACCGCAGCGATCGCAATGGTCTATCTCGGCACAGGATTCGTCATGGGGTTCCTGTTCAATGCGTCCACCGAAGAAGTCGTCTACCACGGGTTGTACGCACCCCTCGACGGTCACAGTGTCTCCGCGGCGTACGCGTCGGAGCTGCGGCTGGCCTTCGACGTGCATGGCGGTATGCTGCTGCGCCAACTGCACCACTGGTCGATGCAGCTCCTCCCGGCGACGATCATCATGCAGATGCTCGTCACCTTCTTCACCGGCGGGTTCCGCAAGCCGCGCCGCACGCGCTGGGTTCTGCTGTTCCTCCTGTACGTCGTCGCCCTCGCCGGCGGATGGAGCGGTTACGGGCTACCGGACGACATGCTCTCCGGCAGCGGACTCCGCATCGTCGAAGGCGTCGCTCTTGGCATCCCACTGATCGGAACGGACGTCGCCGGGCTCCTATTCGGGGGCCCGTTCCCCGGCCGAATCATCGAGACACTCGCCGTCATCCACTTCGGCGTCGTCCCGATCGCCATGGCCCTGCTGCTCACTGTCCAAGCCGTCGTCGCCCTCGCGGAACCACCAGCTCAGTTCCCCGCTCCCGGCAGGTCGGAAGCGACGACGACGGGGGTGGCGCTCTGGCCCAACGGGCTGATCCGGCTCGGCGGCTTCTTCATCATTGTGGTGGGGATCCTGGTCGTCATCGCGACGACGGTGACGATCAATCCGGTGTGGGAGTACGGCCCGTCCGACCCCGGCAACGCAACCGCGGGGTCGCAACCGGACTGGTACACGGCCTTCCTTGACGGTGCCCTTCGCCTCGTGCCACCCGGATGGGAGATCGTCATCCTCGGACGAACCGTGACACTCGCCGTCGTCGTCCCGTTGCTCGCGATCGGCGCCTTCATGGTCCTCGTACTGCTGTACCCATTCCTCGAGCAGTGGGTCGCGGCCGACGCGCGCGATCACCACCTGCTGCAGCGACCACGCGACACCCCGACACGCACGGCCATCGGCGCTGCCGGCATGACCTTCTACGGCATCCTCTGGGCAGCCGGCAGCGCGGACGTTCTCGCGCACCAATTCCAACTGGCACTCGAGACCGTCATCCACACCGAGCAGACGCTGCTGATCGTCGGACCGCTCATCGCATTCGCGCTCGCCCGCCGGACCGCGCTCGCACTCCAGCGCAAGGATCGCGAAGCACTCCTCCACGGCTACGAAACGGGACGCATCGTCCGACTCCCCGACGGCGACCACATCGAAGTCCACGCATCGATCAGCGCCGAAGAGCAATGGCGCATCCTCGCCGCCGAACGGCCCGAACCGGTCATCCTGCAGCCCAGAGCAGACGGCCGCACCACCACCGCGATGCGAATCCGTACTCAGTTGAACCACTTCTTCTTCACGGACCGCCTCGCGCCGCTACCCCCAGTCGATGCAGAACACGCCGCGCCTGTCGCCGCCGGTGACGCCACGCAAGCTCCGGTCGTCAAAGCATGACGATGCTCACTTCCCCAGCACAACCTCACACCGAGTAGACGCACGTCGTCACAGCAACAGACACCCGCACAGCGACGGATCTCGGGGCGTCGCTGTGCGGCGTCGTTCGACAATCAAAGGAGCACAAGGATGCAGCACGTGAACATCGGCAAGCACGCGCCGAAGAACTACGAAACGCTCATGGCTTTGACGGGCCAGGCCGAACACGATTCCGCCGACGCGGGACTGGACAAGAAGCTCGTGGAGCTGGTGAAGATCCGCGCCTCGCAGCTGAACGGGTGCGCGTTCTGCCTCCGGATGCACGTCCGCGACGCCATCGCCGCCGGCGAGACCGCCGATCGGCTTGCCGTCGTCGCGGCCTGGTGGGAATCGCAGTACTTCTCCCCCGAGGAGCAGGCCGCGCTCCTGATCGCGGAGCAGATCACCGGCATCGGCGACCAGCACGTGACGCGCCGGCCGGAGGTGGCACCGCTATCCGACGAGCAGGTATCCGCTATCACCTGGGTTGCGATCGTCATCAACGCCTGGAACCGGGTCGCGATCACCAGCCACTACCCGGTAGCCCCCTGACCTGACACCAAGAGGAAGGCCGGGTGCAACTCCTTCGCCCCGGCCTTCCCCGCCGTATCGCCTCACATTCCGGCACCTGCCGTCGTCATGATGATCACAGCACGAACAGGAGCGACGATGACCGACAGCGAGCCACAGAAGCCCGGAACGGACGCTGCCCGCGCCAGCGAGCAGCTCCCAGACGTCTTCGACGAACGCCGACGGTTGATCTCGATCGGCTACCGCATGCTCGGCACCCTCGCCGAAGCCGAGGACGCAGTGCAGGAAACCTACGTCCGCTGGTACCGAATGACGGATGCCGAACGAGCCGCGATCACGAACCCACAGGGGTGGCTCACGCGGGTGATGAGCAGGGTGTGCCTCGATGTCCTCGGGTCCGCACGGGCACGCCGTGAGCGATACGTCGGGGAATGGCTCCCCGAACCGGTACCTGCCAACCTCTTCACCGGCAGCGCCAGCGACCGGACAGCAACCGCCGACCCATTGGACCGCGTGACGCTCGACGACGAGGTCAGCACGGCGCTGCTGATCGTCATGGAGAGCATGACACCGGCGGAGCGCGTCGCGTTCGTCCTGCACGACGTATTCGCCGTGCCGTTCGACGAGATTGCCATCATCGTCGGTCGAACCTCCACAGCCGTCCGGCAGCTCGCGACGTCAGCCCGACGCCGCGTGCGAGATCACGACATGCACCCACGCAACCGGAAGCAGCACGATGACGTCATGCTCGCCTTCGCGGCCGCGATTAGCAGCGGAGATCTCGCCGCGCTGACGGCGCTCCTAGACCCCTCAGTCACACTCCGCTCCGACGGCGGAGGCGTCGTCAACGCCGCTCGACGCGCGGTCCTCGGTGTCTCCAACGTCGCTCGGTTCATGCTCGGCACCGCTCGCAAGCGGCCCTCCCTCGCATTCCGCGAACAGTTGACCGGTGACGGTGTCGCGCTCGCCGCCATGGAGGGGGATCAGCTGCTCGCCATCGTCAACGTCAAGGTGCGTGACGGGCGCATCACCGACGTGTGGATGCAGGTCAACCCGGAGAAACTGACCTCCTGGTCCATCAGCTGACCTCACACCCTGCCGCCCAGCGTCGTCACATGGGCGGCGGCAGAAGCCCCCGGAAAGGGACACAAATGAAGATCCTCATCCTCGGCGGCAACGGCCACGTCGGCACCCGCCTCACGCTCCGCCTCAACGAGCTCGGACACGACACCATCGTCGCATCACGCACGAACGGAGTCGACGCCGTCACCGGGGCCGGCCTCGGCATCGCCATGGCCAACGTCGACGTCGTCGTCGACGTGCTGAACACCGTCGACATGGATCCTGCAGCCGCAACCGCCTTCTTCCGCGGATCCACCGAACGGGTCCTCGCGGCCGAGCACACCACCGGCGTCCGCCATCACGTGCTGCTCTCGGTCGTCGGCGCGGACCGCGCACTCGCCAACGGCTACTACGTCGGCAAGGTCGCCCAGGAAGAAGCGGTCCGTGACGGCGGCATACCCTTCACCATCGTCCGCGCAACGCAGTTCCACGACTTCATCCCCACGATCGCCGACTGGCTCACAGACGACGGCGTCGTCCGCGCACCTGGCATGCTGCTCCAGCCTGTCGACGTCGACGACGTCGTGGACCTCCTGGCCGAGACCGCAACCAGGCAGCCCGTGAACGACACCGTCGACCTCGCCGGACCAGACCGCTACCGGCTCGACGAAATCCTCCGCGCAACCCTCTCGGCAGCCGCGGACAGCCGTCAGGTCGCGACAGCGCCCGGCGTTGCGCTCGGCGCCGACGCTCCCGACTCCCTCGTACCGCTCGGCGCACACCGCACCGGCACCCGCCGCTACCCCGTCGACGTGCCCACGACGCAGCCGTAGCCAGCGCTCGCCCCCACTCCAACTGAAGCGCGCCCTCACACTCTGCGCCCCGACCTCGTCAGTGTGAGCAAGAGCGCGGCTTGACGCGCCGAACCGGGAGACCACATGAAGATCGCGATCGCCGGCGGCACCGGCACCGTCGGACGCCACGTCGTCCATGCAGCACTTGAACGAGGGCACGACGTCGTCGTCCTCTCGAGACAGCACGGCGTCGACGTGCTCGGCAATGTCGGTATCGCCGGTTCGATCGAAGACGCTGACGCGGTCATCGATGTGCTCAACACCACGACGCTCTCCACCAAAGCGGCCAGAGCTTTCTTCTCGACCGCTACCTCGAACCTCCTCGCGGCGGAGACACGAGTCGGCACAGCGCACCACGTCGTCCTGTCGATCGTCGGTATCGACGGAATCGACACGTCCTACTACGCCGGCAAGCTCGCGCAGGAACGTCTCGTCCGCGCCTCGAACGTCCCGCACACCGTGGCTCGGACCGCGCAGTTCCACGAATTCTCGGAACAGGTCGCAGCACAGACCTCCATCGGACCGGTCACAGTAGTGCCGCGCACCCTGTCTCGGCCCGTCGCAGCACGGGACGTCGCGGAGCACCTCGTCCGCGTCGCCGAATCCGCCCCCGCGGGTCGAGGTCCCGATCTGGTCGGCCCGGAGGAGGACACCCTCGCCGAGATGATCCGACGGATGTACGAACACGACAACGTCCGGCGCCGCGTTCTCGACGTCCGTCTCCCAGGCGCGTACGGCAGGGGCCTCGCTTCCGGTGCCCTGCGAGGCGGGGCCGAGCCACAGCGCGTGACCGGCACGACGTTCGACCAGTGGCTCCGCTCCGCAGACCACCGCAGCTGAACAACCCGACGAGCAAGGAGACTCCATTGGAGCACGAACGACCCTCGCGAGACCGCATCGGCCCCCTGCAGACCGTCGGCCTCGTGGGCACGATCATCGTCGCCGTCGCTGTCGGCATCTGGGCCTACGTGCTGCCGCGAGAGTTCTACGACCACTTCCCCTCGCTGCTCGGCGAGTGGATCTCCCAGGACGGGCCGTTCAACGAGCACCTCATCCGCGACCACGGGGCGCAGTACCTCGCCCTCGGCGCCGGCAGCATCGCAGCGTTGTTCTGGCGATCACAGCCCCTATACCGCGTCCTCGGCATCGCGTGGGGCAGCTTTGGCGTGCTCCACTTCGCATACCACGCGACGCACCTCGGACACATGACCGCTCAGGATGCCGTGGCTCAGCTAATAGTCCTGGCGGTCGCAGCGCTTCTCGGAATTGCGATCGCCATACCGGAGCGACACGGAACTTCACGCAACTGAGACAGCGCCGGTCACGGAGACCCAGGATCGCCCGAAAGCTCAACTGGCGAGACCGCGGGCCAGATGCCTACGGACATCTCACTTCTCTGACTGATCCGCTACCGGTCGCCCTTCGACTTGCGGAGTCCGAAACGCCACATCCAGATCCGGAAGCCGAGCCAGAAGATTCCTAGCGAGGTGTTGAGCACCACCAGCAGACGGAACTGGGTCGCTGCGACTCCCGCCGTCGAAGGAGCGCCCGGCGACCAGTTCTACGTCTACACACCGGAATGACGCACCGACCGGCACGCGGCTCCCACCGGGACCCCGATGGGGGCCGCGCTCTCCTTCAAAAATGTCACGCCTGAAGCCGTCTCGATAACCGATCCACGGCTGAGACGAAGCCCGAGTCGCCCGCAGCGGCTTAAGCGGCGCGCCCCCGTAGGGTTCTCAGATGGAAGCCTCGTACGGGATCTTCATCAACGGCTCCTACGGCGTCGGCAAGACGACCGTTCTCGACCATGTCGGCAACCTGCTGGCCGCTGAGGGCCGCCCTTTCAGCTTGATCGACGTCGACTGGTTCCATCGATCTTCTCCCGTTGCCGCGTTCGACCCGCGGAACCAGATCATCGAAGCGCGAAACATCGCAGCCGTGTGGGCGAACTATCAGACGGCCGGACCGCGCCAGCTCGTCATGAGCGGCGTGATCGCCGAGGTGGCCGACAAGCGTCGATACTCGGAGGCTGTAGCGCTGCCTCTGCGATCGGTCCGTCTCACAGCACAGCCTTCGACTGTCAAGGAGCGTCTGCGCGCACGCTACGACGCATCCCGACAGGCCGAGTTGCGCTGGCACCTCGACCGCTGGAAGCAACTGAACGAGCGTCTCACCGAATCCAATCTGGATGAGGTCGCGATCGCCACAGACGGGTTGAGTTCGGGCTCAGTAGCGTCCCTGATCGCACGCCACTTCGGTCTCGTTGACGCGTATCGTTAGCCGATCGGCTACCGGGCGCCGCCATTGCGCAGATCGAACAACCGGAAGGCCTCGCTCACGGTCAACACTGCCGCGGCAGCAGACGGCCCGATGTCACGAGCCAAGTCGCCTCGCAGCTCGACGATCGTGTCGCGGCCGTCCGTCCTGCGCTCGTTCCGACCTGCTCGGGTCACGGCGTACGACCGTTGGCCGTGCGCCGCTGCGCTCCCCATGCGCCAGAGAAGGCTGACGCCGCTGTTGAGCGTTTGGTTGCCTTCGGGATGCACAAAGCTGGAGGCCTCGGCGATCACATCGGTGTTGTTGAGTTTGGCGACAGCGGAAGATGGAAGGGCCAGTTTTGTGGCGACGTTCTTGCGATCCACTTGCCGCTGCTCGAGGTTCGCTTCGGTCTCGGCTCGAAGTGCCGCTTGAGTAGCGTCGAGTGCTGACAGTCCGCGGACCATCGCGAGCTCATCCCGTGAGTCCTGCATTTGGAGCCGCATTGCGTGCGCCCGACGCTCCGCGCGCAGCGTTGGCGCTAGGACCCAAACGGCTTGCGAACCTGTCAGTAGGGCAGTCCGCAGCGCGGTCATCTGCGCGGTCGGGTACAAGGTGCCCGTCGCTCTCATCGCAGAGAACGTGAACTCGAGATGCTCCACTGCGACAACCATGGCGTACCAAGCGATTCCGGAGACGTGCAGGCCAGGGTGATCGTCCCCTCCAAGCGCGCTTCCCGGCAGGATCGGAGGCGCATCGTTCGTCCGAATCGACCATTGATCTGTCGTCTCAGCCATACGCGTCACGCGCTGGTCCCAGCTTTCGTGAGACTGGTCAGATTCAGTCATGCCGCGACATCGGGCAAGTGGGGGCGGTAGCCATGGCCCCAGTGTGCCGGATGCCACCTACCGCTCGAGGAGAAGCGGATGCGGTCCTCAGGTCTGATTAAGGCTGTCCGATAGCCGGTCCTCCATCGGACACCGCCTCCCGCGGCACGCGCTCCACGGCCTTCACTGTGGGCAGCTTCGCTCCGTGTCGTCGGAATCGCTTCCTTCGGTGTCGGGACGTCGAGGGTGCGCGAGACGGCCCGCGTGACTTGGGATTCGGGTGCATACTGGTGATGTCTTCGGACCCGGTAGTGGGGCTTGCCGGACCCAACCTCGACAGTTGTCGACAACAGTCCCTATCTCAGCTGGTCGCGTTTCTGCGCGCCTGAGGTAGGGAGTGTCATGACAGCACCAATCGGTACCGGACCGGTCGTCGTCGGCGTCCTGCCCGGCCTCGCGCCGGGGGTCATCGAGGTTGCGTCGTCCATCGCGCGCCGCATCGGTACGACGCTGGTGTGCGTCAGCGTGGATGCATCGCTGATCGATGCCGGTACGCGCTCGGACGGGTCGGTGATGGTGGAACCGATCGACCCTGACACTGCTGACACGACACCGCGGGGCTTGTCGGACAGTGACGAGGCGGCAGTACGTGCTGCCGCAACGACCTACGGCGTCGACGTCACGTTCGTTGCCGGTGTCGGGGATCCGAGCCGGGCACTGTCGCAGGTGGCTGAGGACCGCGATGCGGCGATGCTGGTTGTCGGGGCCAGGACGGGAGCGGGTCGAATCGCGGAGTTCTTCACGGGGTCGGTCGCGGTACGGCTGACCCATCAGCAGCACCGTTCAGTGCTCGTAGTGCCCGTTGATCCGGTCGGGTTCGATGCCCCACTGCCGTGGGACACCCCGTGACCGGCCAGCTTGTTCTGCTCCGCCACGGACAGAGCACTGCGAACGCTGCCGGTACCTTCACCGGCTTGCGAGACGTCGCGCTGACCGAACAGGGCAGCGCCGAAGCGAATCGGGCTGGGTTGCTCCTTCTGCATGCCGGCATCCGACCGGACCTCGTGCTCACGTCGACGCTCGAGCGGGCGCTTCACACGGCGGAGCTCGTCACCGACGTCCTCGGACGTGATGCGCCGATCGAGTCGACGTGGCGGTTGAACGAGCGGAACTACGGCGCCCTCACCGGCATGTCCAAGCAGAATGCGCAAGCGGCGTTGGGGGCGGAGCAGTTCTTCGCTGTTCGTCGGACCCGCACGGGTCGGCCACCACGCATGTCGATCCGCGCGTGGCTGGCGCTCCGGCGGACGCCGGCGCTTCGTGGACTGCCGTGGGCGGCACTTCGTCGAACCGAAACACTCTCCGACGTCATCCGCCGGGTCCAACCCGTCCTGTCGCACAGCATCACCCCGGCACTCCGCGACGGGCAGACAGTGCTCGTCGTCGCGCACGGCAACTCACTGCGGGCACTGTGTGCCTGCATGGACGGCCTAACTGACGGTGAGCTCGCGGACCTGAACCTCCCCACGGGCGAACCCCTGATCTACCGGTTCGACGGCGACGGTGGGTTCTGTCCGCGGGGTGGGGAGTACCTGCATCCGGCAGCACGAGCAGCAGCGGCAGCGGTCGCTGCGGAAGGTGGAACATGACCTCCCGAACGGACACGCACCTGCCCGATGGGCAGCTCCCGCCCGACCCAGACATCGACGCCAACGACCCGGAACGTATCGACCGGCCAGTGCATCTGCGGTGGCGGTACCTCGGTGTCGTCGCACTCGGCGGCGCCATCGGTACCGCCGCACGCGACGGACTCAGCACCGCGTTCCCCGCTCAGCAGGAGGTGTCCTGGGCGATCTTCTGGATCAACATCGCCGGCGCGCTCCTACTGGGTGTGCTGCTGGAACACCTCGCGCATCGCGGACCTGACGAGGGTCGCCGCCGGACACTGCGCCTGCTTCTGGGAACCGGTGTCCTCGGCGGGTTCACCACCTACAGCACCCTCGCGACCAGCACCGCGGTGTTGTTCCTCGCTGGCCGCGGGTTGGCCGGCACCGGGTACGCGCTCCTGACGGTCCTCGCCGGCGCGATCGCCACCGGTAGCGGCCTCGCGATCGCGGGTTTGGTCCGACCGAACGGGGCCACATCATGAGCGCCCTGGCCTTCCTCAGCGTCGCGGTCGCTGGCGGTGTCGGCGCGGCCGCACGGTTCTTCGTGGATGGTGCGATCAACCGGGGTCGGCAGTTCCGGCTCCCGGTCGGGACGCTGACGATCAACATCACCGGCTCGTTCCTGCTGGGCTTGATCACCGGCGCCGCCGGTCACCTCGGCGCCACCCCCGTCGCGGTGCTCGGAACAGGGCTCATGGGTGGCTACACCACGTTCAGCACCGCCAGCTTCGAGACCGTCCGCCTCGCACGCACTGGCCGCACCACCGCGGCTGCCGTGAACGGGCTCGGGATGCTCGTCGTCTCCGTCGCCGCAGCCGCCGGGGGCGTCACCCTCGGCACCCTCACTTGACCATCCGACTGGGAGACGAACAGCTCATGCACTTCGACATCACGATCGAGATCCCCCGCGGCAGCGGCAACAAGTACGAGGTCGACCACGCCACCGGACGGATCCGCCTGGACCGGGCGGTGTTCACCAGCATGGTGTTCCCGCAGGACTACGGCTCGATCGACGACACTCTCGGCGATGACGGCGACCCCCTCGACGCGCTCGTGCTGCTGCCCCGGCCCACGTTCCCCGGCGTCGTCATCGACGTCCGCCCGGTCGGGATGCTCCGCATGGTCGACGAGAACGGCGGCGATGACAAGATCCTCACCGTCCCCGCCGGAGACGTCCGCTTCGACCACGTCCAGGACATCTCCGACGTCGCCGAGCCGGTCCTGGCGGAGATCGAGCACTTCTTCGCCCACTACAAGGAGATCGAGCACGGCAAGCACGTCACCACCAACGGGTGGGCGAACCGTGTCGACGCCGAAGCCATCATCCGCGCCGCACAGGAACGGTTCACCCCGCACCCCTGACCGGCACCCGCGCACCCGACACCATCCAGTGCGCGCCCTGAACCGCCGTGGGGAGGCAACTGGCGCCCAGTGATCGCCAGGAGGTCGTCCCTCCGCCTCCCCGCGGCCCACACCCGCACGACCAACCCGAAAGGCGACAACCGCCGTGAACGACTACATCAGCAACGTCCACCACACCACCCACCATCAGGGCGAGTACGTGACCCACACCAGCCGCCCCGTCACCATCAGCAGCCTGCACGGCTCCCGGATCCTCGACTCCCGCGGCTACCCGACGATCCAGGTGCGTCTCGAGCTCGAGGACGGCACCGTCGTCACCGGTGACGCCCCCGCAGGCGCATCCACTGGCGCGCATGAGGCTGTCGAGCTTCGCGACGGCGGCAGCAGCTACGGCGGCCGCGACGTGAGCCAGGCACTGCACCTCATCACGACGGACGTCGCACCGATGATCACCGGCCAGTCGTGGACCTCGATCGGGGAGGCCGACGCTGCCCTCGCTGCCCTCGACGGCACCCCGAACTACCGCCGGCTCGGCGCGAACAGTGTCGTCGCGACCTCGATCGCGATGGCACGCGCTCTCGCCGCCGCAGCGGAGCTGCCGCTCTGGCGTTGGATCGCAGACGTCACCGGCAGCACGCCCCGCCTGCCCGTCCCGCACTTCAACGTGCTCAACGGCGGAGCGCACGCAGCGAACGCGCTCGACTTCCAGGAGTTCATGATCGCCCCGGTGAACGCCGAGACCATGACCGACGCGGTTCGGATCGGGTCGGACGTCTACCACGCGCTGGCGGCACTGGTCCGGGAACGGTTCGGCAGTCTCGGTCTCGGGGACGAAGGCGGCTTCGCCCCGTCGATCGCCGCGCCCGAGGAGGCCCTCGACCTCCTCGTCGCCGCGATCAGTGCCGCCGGTTACGAGCCCGGCGTGGACACCGTCGCGATCGCACTCGACCCGGCGGCGAACGAGTTCGCGCTCGGTGACGGTAGCTACCGGGTCGTGGACCGCCGGCTCGACCGCGCAGGCATGGTCGACTACTACCGCGACCTCATCAGCCGGTATCCGATCCGGAGCATCGAAGACGGCTTCTCCGAAGATGACCACGGCGGCTGGAAGGCGATGTCGTTCGCGCTCGGCGACATGCTCCAGATCGTCGGCGATGATCTCTACGTCACCGATCCGCAGCGCATCCGCGATGGCGGGAAGGACGGGCTCTCGAACGCGGCGCTCATCAAGCCGAACCAGATCGGCACCGTCTCCCAGACCCTGGACGCGATCGGCGTCGCACGCTCGCTCGGGATGCGGAGCATGGTGTCGCACCGGTCCGGCGAGACCACCGACACGTTCATCGCGGACCTCGTCGTCGGCACCGGAACCGGACAGATCAAGTCCGGCGCACCCGCCCGCGGAGAACGCGTCGCCAAGTACAACCGGCTCACCGAGATCGCGGAGAACAATCCGGAGCTGCCCTACGGGCTGCGCTGACCCCGACCGGTCACCTCGTGGGCGACGCGCAGGAAAGCAGAACCAGCTGGCTGGGGCTCTCCCGACCAGATCGCCCGCAACGGCCGGGCAAGTGGCGGCCCAGCGAGCGGGACCCGCACCAGCGACCCGTCGTTGATGTCGGCGGCGACCGTGCGAAGGCTCATCACCGCCGGTGCAATTCCAGCCTGCGCGTTCGCCCGGATGATGCTCGTGGTCTCCAGCACCGCGGCCGGAACCGACATGCTCAAACCGGCCTCCCTGAGCCATGCGGCGAGGGTCGCGCGAGTTCCGGAACCTTCTTCCCGCAGGAGCAGAGCCGTCGCCGCCAGGACCTCCGCAGTGATCCCGGTCGACCGAGCCCAGGGATGTTCCGGCGCAACGACGACCGCGAGCTCATCGTCCGCGATCACCTGCGCGGACACACCTGCCGCCGTCACCGGGGTCTCCGTGAACCCGAGGTTCGCGCCACCCGACTGCACGAGGTCCGTCACCGCGGCGGAGTTGCCCGCGATCAGACGCACCCGCACGTCGGGTTCGCGGCGGCGAAATTCGAGCAGCCAGCCCGGCAGCAGCAGCTCCGCGATCGTCTGTGACGCTGCGACGACGAGCGAACCCGTGGGAGCCCGCAGCGCAGCCACTCCTGCCTCGAGGTGGCGAGACGCGTCGAGGACCGGTCCGGCCAGCCCGACGACGAGCCGGCCGGTCTCGGTCAGCACCGACCCCGTGGTCGAGCGGTGCACCAACAAGTGACCGACCATGCGCTCGGCGACCCGGATCCGAGCAGACACTGCCTGTTGCGTGACGCCGAGCGCTCCAGCGGCAGCGGAGAGGGAGCCGGTCTCGGCGACGCGTGCGAGCACGTCGAGTGTGTCGAGGTCGAGGGTTCGGTCCGTGAGTCGCCGTAGTGCCACAATCATTGATTGTGCCCTGCCAAGAGGTTCCGGGTACCGCCAGAGGCAGGATTCGCGCAGGCTTGGCCCATGACAACGCTCCGCACGGACCCTGCACCCGCGAACGGTAGCCAGCTGCCCCAACGGCCGCAGACGGCGTTGTTCCGTGACCTGGAGCGGCCAGGCCTGATCGTGTCGAATCTCACACCGAACTGGTTCGCGTCGATCATGGGCACGGGGATCGTCGCTGTCGCAGCTGCGTCACTGCCGCTGCAGTTCCCCGGGCTGCGCCTCGCGGCGACGGTCGTGTGGGCGATCGCCGCGGTGCTCCTCGTCGCCCTCACGACCGCGACGGTGCTGCACTGGATCCGCTACCGGAGCACTGCAGCCGGGCACCAGCTCAACCCGGTGATCTCGCACTTCTACGGCGCACCACCGATGGCGTTCCTCACCGTCGGCGCCGGGACACTCCTGCTCGGCAAGGACTGGGTCGGCCTGCCCGCCGCCGTCACCATCGACTGGGTCCTGTGGACCATCGGCACCATCGGAGGACTGCTCACGGCAGTGCTCGTGCCGTACCTGGCGTTCACCCGCCACGAGAACAAGCCCGACTCCGCGTTCGGCGGCTGGCTGATGCCGATCGTCCCGCCGATGGTGTCCGCCTCCACCGGTGCGCTCCTGCTGCCGTACGCCCCCGCCGGGCAGGCGCGGGAGACGCTGCTGTGGTCCTGCTACGGCTTCTTCGGCCTCAGCCTCATCACGTCGCTGGTCGTGATCACGCTGATCTGGAACCGTCTCGCGCAGCACAAGGTCGGGGCCGCCGGCATGGTCCCGACTCTGTGGATCGTCCTCGGGCCGGTCGGACAGTCGATCACCGCGGTGAACCTCCTCGCATCGAACGCCCCCACCGTTGTCGATGCGAGTACCGCGCATGCCCTGCTGGTCGTGGCGCTGGTGTACGGGTTCGCGATGCTCGGCTTCGCGCTGCTGTGGACCGTCATCGCCCTCGCGATCACCATCCGCACTGCCCGCGAACACTTGCCGTTCAGCCTGACTTGGTGGTCCTTCACGTTCCCCGTCGGGACCTGCGTCACCGGCCTGAACGGGCTCGCCCTGCACTCAGGCCTGACCGTCGTTGCCGTCCTCGCCGTCATCTACTACGCCGGCCTCGTCGCCGCATGGATCACCGTTGCCCTTCGCACCTTTCACGGATCCGTCATCCGTGGCACCCTGCTGGCACCGCCACAGCCGGCATGAGTACCCCCGAGGAACTCGCTGACGTTCGATCGCTGAACGGTCTCGCGGAGACGTGGCGGACCGCGCCCGACGGCAGCCGACGGTTCGTCCCGAGCTTCGACCCACGATCCGGCGGCAGATTCAGCCGTGTCCTGGTCCTGATGCAGTCGCCTGGCCCCCAGACCATCGCCGCAGCGCACGCAGCGATCTGCAGCGAGGACAACCCGGGCCCGACCGCGGCCGCGTTCCGAGCAGCCCGTATCGAGTCCGGACTCGCACGCGGCGAGTACGTCCGCTGGAACCTTGTCCCATGGGAACTGCCCGACCGCGTGCGACTCGAGGACATCGACGAGGGGCGGCATGCCCTCGCCACACTGCTCGCGGCCCTCCCCGCTCTCACTGCGATCGTCACGTACGGGGCCGTTGCCCTCGACGGCGTCATGCGACACTTCACCCTGGACGAGCACCCCCGACTCCTTCCGGTCATCGCAGCACCACATCCGTCTCCCGCCAACGGCCGCCACCGATCGGAACAACACCTCCGTTCCGTGCAAGCACTCCGGCTCGCCGCGCGAGCGCGCAGACGTAACAAATACGAACGATTCCGCTACAACTGTCCGTACCGGCGCTCCGCCAGGTTGCGAGCCGGCGTGTCTAGTACCGGAACCCAGTCCCGGAATCTACGTGCCGCCACTACCCCTCTTGGTCGAGTTTCGCTACGTTCTCTTCATGGGTCACCTCCTCGGGTACGCGCGCGTGTCCACCACAGACCAGGACGCGTCGCTGCAGATCGACGCGCTCAACGCCGCTGGCTGCTACCGCGTGTTCATCGACACCATGTCCGGGTCGCTCCAACACCGGCCCGAGCTCGACAAGCTCCTCGATCAGCTCCGGCCCGGCGACACTCTCGTCGTCTGGCGACTCGATCGGCTCGGCCGGTCCATCCGGCACCTCATCGATCAGCTGCACGCTCTCGCCGAGCGCGGCATCGGGTTCCGGTCCCTGCAGGAGACCATCGACACCACCTCGCCCGGCGGTCGGCTCGTGTTCCACGTCTTCGCCGCGTTGGCGGAGTTCGAACGTGACCTCATCAAGGAACGCACCAACGCCGGCCTCGCCGCCGCCCGAGCCCGCGGCCGCACCGGCGGCCGACCATCTCGCCTCTCCGCGGACCAGGTGCGCACCGCACGCCGGCTCTACGAACAGCAGGACATGACCGTCGCGCAGATCGGCGACGTGCTCGGCGTCAGCCGCACCACCATCTACCGTGCACTCGCGAAGCACGCCGAGCCCGTCGCGGCGCGACGAACCAAGCCTTCCCCAACGATGTAGCTGGCCATGGACGCGAGCGAGCGGTGGGGCATCCTTCGACTGCACGTCGAGGACGCCATCCCGCTCACCACCCTGGCCCGCACCACGGGCGTCGCCGAGCGCACCCTGCAACGCTGGCTGGCCCGCTACCGAACCGGCGGATACCCGGCTCTCGCCGACGGCACCCGCACCGATCACGGCGCTCGACGGACGGCACCGGAACTGGTGCGCCTGATTGAGGGGCTCGCACTCACCAAGCCACGACCCTCGATCGCCACGATTCACCGCCAGGTCGACAATTACTGCACCAAACGAGGTCTCTCAGCGCCGTCGTACTCCGTTGTGCGGTCGATCGTGAACGGGCTTGATCCCGGGATGGTGACGCTTGCACTCGAGGGGCCCGCGTCATATCGGGACAAGCACGAACTGCTGCTCCGACGTCGTGCGGATCACCCCAACGCGATCTGGCAGGCGGACCACACAATGCTCGACCTGCTCATCGTCGGACCCGACGGCAAGCCGGAACGGCCGTGGTTGACGGTGATCCTCGACGACTACTCCCGCGCGGTCTGCGGGTACATGGTGTTCCTCGGCGCCCCATCCGCCGCGAACACCGCGCTCGCGCTCCGGCAAGCGATCTGGCACAAGCCGGAACCGGACTGGCCTGTCTGCGGGATCCCAGACGTGCTCTACACAGACCACGGGTCCGACTTCACCAGCCACCGAATCGGCGACACCGCCGCCGTGCTGCACCTCCGCATCATCCACTCGCAGGTCGCTCGCCCCCAGGGCCGCGGGAAGATCGAGCGGTTCTTCGGCACCATCAACACCGAGCTGCTCCAAACGCTCCCCGGCCACCTCGCACCCGGAGCCTCGGCGCCGACGCCGGCGCTGGATCTCGCCGGCGTCGACAGCGCCATCAACACGTTCATCCGCCGCTACAACGCCCGCATCCACCGTGAGCTCCGGAAGAGCCCACTGGAAGCGTGGATCGCAGACGGGTGGCTGCCACGAATGCCGGACTCCCTCGAGCATCTCGACGGGTTCCTGCTCACCGTCCCGACCACGCGCGTCGTGCAACGAGACGGCATCCACTTCGAAGGGCTCCGCTACACCGCCACCACCCTCGCACCCTTCGTGGGCAGCACCGTCAGCGTCCGGTACGACCCCCGCGACGTCACCGAGATCCGTGTCTTTCACCGCGACGCGTTCCTGTGCACCGCGATCAGTACCGCGCATCAGACCGAGACCATCAGTCTCAAGCAGATCCAGGCCGCCCGCAACGCGCAACGAAGAGCCCTGCGCGGGCAGATCCGCGAACGCATCGCGATCGTCCGCCCCACACCCGATGACCACAATCCACCAGCACCCGCGCCGGATCAACCGCGACTGAAGACCTACGAGGAGGACCGGTCATGACGAGCCAGTTCATCATCACGAAGGAACACCGTCGGTTCGCGGAGTTCGCCGACGCCGTCCGGAAGCAGAACACCATCGGCGTCTGCTTCGGCCCCGCTGGCGTCGGCAAAACCCTCTCCGCACGCCGCTACGCCCACTGGGACAGCATCGGCCCGTTCATCGCCAGATGGGCCGCACGCAGCGAAGACGACACGAAGATCTACGCCGCCGCCCACCGAGCCCGCACCGTCTTCTACACGCCCGAGGTCTCCGCCACGATGCGCGCCCTGCAGGACGACCTCCGGCACGACATGCTCCGCACCGAACGCTGCATCGAGGAACACCTCCTGCTCCAGGGTCGCCACTTCGACCACGCACACGGCCCCAACCCGTCCCTCCTCGAGCTGATCATCATCGACGAGTCCGAACGCCTCACCGGCAACGCCATTGAGTGGCTCCGCGACCAGTACGACCGCACCGGCATCGCGATGATTCTCATCGGCATGCCCGGCATCGAGAAACAGTTCAGCCACTACCCGCAGCTCTACAGCCGCCTCGGTTTCGCCCACCAGTACCGTCCGCTCGGGCACGACGAGCTGCTCTTCGTCCTCGAACGTCAATGGCGCAAGCTCGGCAAGACGCTAAACCCCGACGACTTCACCGACGCGCAAGCCATCGCCGCCGTCGAACGCATCACCCGCGGCAACTTCCGGCTCCTTGAGCGCCTCCTCCCTCAGATCCAACGCGTCCTGAAGATCAACGAGCTCGACGTCATCACCAACGACGTCGTAGAAGCCGCCCGCAGCACTCTCGTCATCGGCACCACCTGACCCGACACTGACCGCAGCGAAAACGACGACACCGAGCGAGGCTGCTCACATTCTCGGGCATCGTTCTCGAGCTCCCGTCGTCTCGGTAAACGATCGTCTATCGAGACGGGGAAGAGAACACCGGGCGGCGCCTGTGATCTGGGCGGCCCATTGGTCGAGCCCGCACCGGTCGCTCGGTTGAACGACGCGGGCGAGGGGCCTGTTCTCGATTCCCCTAGTGCCGATCGGCCGATGGGCGGACGGCGAGGTTGGAGGTGGTGTGCCCGCCGTCGACAGCCAGCGTCTGCCCGGTGATGAACGCGGCGGCCGAGCTCAGCAGGAACACCACCGCGTCGCCGACCTCGGCGCCGGTCCCAGTGCGGCCCAGGGGAACCGTTGCTCGGTACGTCTCGAACAAGACGCCGTCGCTGTGGGCGAGTTCGGTCGCCTCGGTGCGGGTCAGACCGGGCCGGACACCGTTCACACGGATGTTGCGGGGGCCGAGCTCCGCTGCCAAGGCGCGAGTGGCCGCATCGAGTGCTCCCTTCGCCGCCGCGTAGAGCGCCGTTGCCGGGCTACCGACAGCAGACAACGTGGACGAGACGTTGACGATGCTCCCGCCTTCACGCATCACCAGCGCGGCCGCGCCGGACAGCAGCAGCGGTGCTCGGACGTCGAGTGACATCGTCAGGTCGATGTCACTCGCGCTGATCCGCTCGATCGGTGCAAAGTGCGCGGTGCCCGCGTTGTTGACCAACCCGTCGACCCGTCCATGGCGTTCCAGGGTCTGTGCGAGGACCTCGGTCGGCGCCGCCGGGTCGTTCAGGTCCGCCTGGATCCAGCTGGCAGCCTGCCCCAGCGTCGCGGCGTGCTCACGCAGTGCCTGACCGTCGCGGCCGACGAGGACGACTCGGGCTCCTGCTGCCGCGCAGCGGGCGCTGATCGCCGCGCCGAGGCCCTTCGACCCTCCTGTGATGATGACGACCCGGTCGTTCAGTGGAGCGGCGGGAGACGAGGTGTGGTTGTGCAAGCGCATGGCTGCTTCCTGTGCTCGGAACGCACGCCAGCCACCACTCGCGACGTCGGTCGACGCGGGGTCAACGGGGCTGGATGCGAGGGTTTCCAGCCCCGGACCGCCCGAGCAGGGCGACCGCTTCACGAAGGTGAACGAGTCGATCGTAGCGCTGCCGAGGCGGTCCGCAGGTCGGGCGACCGGCCCGGGGTTGGGGTACCCTGATGGTCTGACCGATTCCGATCGGTGTGGTCGACCTGCTGGTCCAGCGCAGTCGATCCGAGGCTGAAAACCTCCGGCATTCCCAATCGAAGCCCGGAGGTTTTCCATGGCCATGTCGTCGCGGACCGCGCCCAGCACATCCGCATCTCCCAAGCGTTGGTGGGCGCTCGTCGTCCTCGCGCTCACCCAACTCGTCGTGGTGCTCGACGGCACCATCGTCACCATCGCGCTGCCGCAGGCGCAGCAGGAACTCGGCCTCAGCGACCTGGAACGCCAGTGGGTCGTGACTGCCTACGCCCTGGCGTTCGGTGCCCTCCTGCTCCTGGGCGGTCGGGTCGCGGACTACTGGGGCCGCAAGCGCACCTTCTTGGTCGGGATGCTCGGTTTCGGTGCGGCTTCCGCGTTCGGCGGCCTCGCCCAGAACGGCACCGAACTGATCGTCGCTCGCGGTCTCCAGGGCGTCTTCGCAGCCCTGCTCGCCCCGGCTGCTCTGGCTCTGCTGACCGTGACCTTCCCGAGCGGGCGGGAGCGGAACACCGCCTTCGCGGTCTTCGGAGCGGTCGCGGGCGCTGGTGCGGCCGTGGGACTCGTGCTCGGCGGTGTGCTCACCGAGTTCGCCGACTGGCGTTGGTGCCTGCTCGTGAACGTGTTCTTCGTGGTCGTGGGACTCATCGGCGGGATGCTGCTGGTGACGGAGTCCCAGACCGCGGGCAACAACCGTTACGACCTCATCGGGGCCGTCACGGTCACGCTCGGGCTGGGTTCGCTGGTGTACGGGTTCAGCCTCGCCGAGCAGGGCTGGGGCCAGATCCAGACGGTCGGGTTCCTCGCCCTGGGTGCCGGTCTGCTGGTGCTCTTCGTGGTCATCGAGAGCCGTGTGGCGCAGCCGTTGCTGCCGCTCCGGGTCGTCGCCGACTCGGTTCGCGGTGGCGCGTTCCTGGTCCAGATGATCGTCGGCAGCGTGATGATCGGGGCCATGCTCTACGTCTCGTTCCACCTGCAGATCGTGCTCGGGATGGACCCGCTGCTCGCCGGCCTGGCGACGCTGCCGATCACGCTCAGCATCATGGTCATGGTGCCGATCGCGACGAAGCTGCTGTCCACCATCGGCCCGCGCCCCATGATGATCGGCGGACCCCTGGTCTCCGCCATCGGCCTCGCCTACCTCAGCCGTGTCACGGCCGACGGCTCGTACCTGGTGCAGGTGCTGCCGGCGTTGATCGTGCTCGGCCTCGGCATGGCGTTCGTCTTCGTCCCACTGCAGAACCTCGCGCTGACGGGTGTCGAGCCGCACGACGCCGGGGCAGCCTCGGCCACGCTGAACTCGGCGTTGCAGATCGGTGGGTCGATCGGTCTGTCGGTGTTCACCGCCCTCTACGCCGCACGCGTGGCCGACTTCGGCACCGGCGGGTCACAACTTGACGCGTTCACCAGCGGGTACTCCGTCGCGTTCCTCGCTGCGGCGATCGGACTGGTGCTCGCATCGATCATCGCGGCCGTGTTCATCCGTGGTTCGAAGTCCGAGCTGCTGCCCCAGGTGTCCGACACCGAGGCAGCGGTGTACGTGCACTGAGCGCCGTGTCGCGACTCGAGACCGTCCACGACGTCGTCGGGCCCTGGTCGCTCGCCACCAGCAGGCGGTTCTGGGAGGGCTTCACCCCCGGCAGGCTCGCGTCCCAGACGCAGGCACCGGGCATCCACACCACCTTCCTGTGCGACACCGACTGGCAGCGGGTGGACGCCGTCATCACCCAAGACGGGCCGTCCGTCCGCATCGTGGTCGATGGCACCGGGGATCTGGATGCCGCGACCGACCAGGTCCGCCGGCTGCTGTCGATCGACATCGACGGACGCAGCTGGCCCGACGTCGCGATGCGCGACGGGGTCATCGCGGAGGCGCAGGCGCAGCTCCGTGGCTTCCGTCCGTGCGGCTTCTTCTCGCCCTACGAGGCCGCCGTCTGGTCGGTGCTGTCGCAACGCCTGCAAATCCGGCAGGCGGCCGCGATCAAGACACGGCTCACACAGCAGCTCGGCGACGACGGAGCCTTCCCGTCTCCAGCCGCGCTGTTCGCGGAATCACTGGTCCTGCCCGGACGCAAAGCGGAGTACCTGCACGCGATCGCCGAGGCCGCGCTCGACGGCAGGCTCTCCGGCTCGTTCCTCCGATCGATGCCGTCGGCTGAGGCGTTCGTGCAGGTGCAGGGCATCCTGGGAATGGGACCGTTCTCGGCCGAGCTCGTGGTGATCCGCGGCGCGAACTTCCCCGACGTGCTGCCACACCACGAAGGCAAGCTGAGCGACGAAATCACGAGACGATACGGAACCGATCGCTCCTTCGATGAGATCACCGAGGCGTGGAAGCCGTATCGCTCCTGGGCCACGGTGCACCTGCGCGCGCTGCGAGCCGCAGAGGGCAGATGATCCTTCCGCCTAACCGCATCGGAACGTCGATTGGGACGCGACCACGACACGGAGCGAAGCTGCTCGTAAACGTCTCGTCGTCAGCCGTTACGCGGGGTCGACATCGAGCGCGACCCGTCTCGGTAGCCGATCTTGGGTTCAGCTGCGAGCTCCGTTCAGGGTGCCTGTTCTGCCGATACGCCGAGCCGCACCGCCAGCTCCATCGAGCGCAGACGAGCCGGTGAGAAGTCATAGGGCATGGCCTGGATCGCCTCCGCCGCGCTGGTGACCCGTGTGTCCTTCGCCGTGTCGGAGTCGGGCGCCGTGTCGGTGTCTTTGGGCAGGTGCAGTTCGTCCCAGGCATCGAAGAGAGCGTCGTCCTCCTCCAGCTGACCGGACTCCTCGATAACGCTCATCAGAGTGGTCTCGAAGGCGTACCGCTCGGCCGCCACCTGCGCCACGCGAGGGTCATCGACGGCGACCGTATCGTCGAGTGCCGCTTCAGCGGCGTCGACGCGGTCGGACTCGGTGCGCAGTTCGGGGTGAAGGGCGAGGGTGAGGAAGCGGCTGGCCTGAGCGATGGCGCCGAGGGGACCGAAGATGCGCTCGGTGACCAGGAGGGTGTCGAGGTCGTCCTGGCGCAGCGAGCCCACGGGTGCGGCCTCGAGGCGGCTGGAAACGAAGTCGTCGAGCAGCCCCAGCCGGCTGCCGAGGGTACGCATGCGCTGCACGGAGCTGAGCTTCTTCTGCAGCTCGGCCATCTGCGCGACGAGGGTGTCCTCGAGCCGCGCGAGGACACCGGCGACCTCGTCGTCGCTGTCAGCGTCGGCGGGTGCGCCACCGGTGAACGCATCGCGGACGTCGTCGAGGGCGATGCCGGCGTCGGCCATGCGTCGGATCCAGAGCAGTCGGATGATCTCTGCATAGCCGTACCGGCGTCGACCGTCGCTGCCTCGCTTGCGCTCCGGGAGCAGGCCGACCTGGTGGTAGTGGCGGATTGCGCGCGGAGTGGTGCCGACGAAGGCCGCGGCGTCGCCGATCAGGACCTCACGGGGAGGCGTCGGGAATGGGTGCATGGCGGGCCTCCGGGCTGGGGACGAAACTTAACGTGCTTCGAGCAGACCACATGACGCTGCGGCAGGTGCAAGCCGATCTCACGTAGGACGCTGACGCCGGTCAGCTGGCGTGTACATCGCTCGCCTGCAACACCTGTTGTTGAGGGCTGCTAGATCAGTGGTGAGGATCGGCGACTTATTGCTTTACGGGCCGAAGATGTGACCGGTGAGTAATCCCTGTCCGGACACCTTCGCAACGCGCTCAGCCGACGGCCTAGAGCCGGTCGACGGGGACCGCTATGCAACTAGACGGCACGAGCGATGCGCCCGGTCTCGCCTACCGGAGCCGCACACTGGGTGTTGTCAGCCGGTAGTGCGGGAGTTGCGACGGTCGAGCCCGCGCGTCACGGCCCCGAGGACCCAGTCGATGAACCAGCCGACGAACCCGATGACCGGGATGAGCACGATGATGACCACCCATACGACCTTGTTCGTCCCGCTCCGGCGCCGATCACGAGCAACCTGAACGAGCGCGACGATGATGAAGGCGAGATAGACGGCGATGACGAGCAGGTGCCATGCGGCGAGGTTGTTCACGGGCGCCGGGTCCTTTCGTATGTGGAGGGTCGAGAATCACGGCCTGGCTTCGTGCCGAGTGGCCTCAGCAGCCGGCTTCCTGGCAGAAGGCATCGAACGCCAGAAGCTGCGCTACGGTGCTGAGCGCTTCGACGTCCAGACCCACGCGCGCCTCGCAAGCGACCCATACCCGGCCGGAAGCGCTTTCGAGTTCCAGACCGCCCGATGAAGGATCGGCTACCGGGACCCGTCCTGTTGCATCTGAACGACCAACGGGCGAACCAGGATGAGAGTGGGTCCGGGCCAGTCAAGTCCGTCGCGCTCTTCCAACGGCACAAAGCCGACGCTGCGGTAGAACGCCCGTGTTTGCGCGTACGGCTCGTTCTCAAAGGACGGCCCGACCGTGTGCACCGACAGCAGGGTGCAACCATCAACCGCTAACCGTGACGCGATGCGCTCGACGAGCAACCGCCCGACACCGGTCCCGCGAGCCTCTGGATGCACCGCGATGAGGTGCAGCTCGGCGGCCTCGCGGAAGTGACGTCGTGTCAGTGCAACGCCAATAACCCCGTCAGGGGCAACAGCGAGCAGGCTCCCGTAGTCGTCGTTCTCCGCCGCCGCTACGTAGTTGTCGATGGCGTCGACGTCACCAAACCATTCGGGTAGCGCCTCGAGAATCCGGCGCACGTCCTTCGCGCTGCGGTGCTCCACGAGTTCGATTCCCATATGTTCAAGGTTGGCATACGAGTCGGCGCGGTACATCCGGACGTGCATCGGCTACCGGGACGCGATCACGACACAGAGCGCAGGGCGACACAGAGCGCAGCGAGAAGGGCGACACAGAGCGAAGCTGCTCACAGCCTTCACGTCTCACATAGCTCGTCCGGAACGAATCTCGATGAGCGCCCCCTATCCGGCCGGATGCGCGACCGTGCTCGCGAACGAAGAACGCCCCGCCAGCCGAAGCCAACGGGGCGCCCCCACGATTCAGACCAGACTCAGAAGTCCCAGTCCTCGTCCTCAGTGTTCACAGCCTTGCCGATCACGTACGACGACCCCGACCCCGAGAAGAAGTCGTGGTTCTCGTCAGCGTTCGGCGACAGCGCCGAGAGGATGGCCGGGTTCACGTCAGTGATGTTCTTCGGGAACATAGGCTCGTAGCCCAGGTTCATCAGCGCCTTGTTGGCGTTGTAGTGCAGGAACTTCTTGACGTCCTCGGTCAGCCCGACCTCGTCGTAGAGGTCCTGCGTGTACTGCACCTCGTTCTCGTACAGCTCGAACAGGAGCGAGAACGTGTAGTCCTTCAGTTCGTCGCGCTCGGCCTGCGTGAGCTGCTCGAGCCCCTTCTGGTACTTGTACCCGATGTAGTACCCGTGAACGGCTTCGTCACGGATGATCAGGCGGATGAGGTCGGCGGTGTTCGTCAGCTTCGCCCGCGACGACCAGTGCATCGGCAGGTAGAACCCGGAGTAGAACAGGAACGACTCGAGCAGCGTCGAAGCGACCTTGCGCTTCAGCGGCTGGTCGCCCTGGTAGTAGTCCATGACGATCTGGGCCTTCTTCTGCAGGTTCGGGTTCTCCTCGGACCAGCGGAAGGCTTCGTCGATCTCGGGCGTCGACGCGAGGGTCGAGAAGATCGACGAGTAGCTCTTGGCGTGCACCGACTCCATGAACGCGATGTTCGTGTAGACGGCTTCTTCGTGCGGGGTGATCGCGTCGGGGATGAGCGACACGGCGCCGACGGTGCCCTGGATGGTGTCCAGGAGCGTCAGGCCGGTGAAGACGCGCATGGTCAGCTTCTGCTCGGCCGGCGTCAGCGTGTTCCACGACTGCACGTCGTTCGACAGCGGCACCTTCTCGGGCAGCCAGAAGTTGTTGACGAGGCGGTTCCAGACCTCGACGTCCTTGTCATCCTGGATGCGGTTCCAGTTGATGGCCTGGACCCGATCAATGAGCTTCAGCTTCTCGACCAACGCACGTTTCCTTCAAGAGATGGTGACTAAGTGACGGACTGGAGGCGCGGTGCGGGGCCGCCCCGCGCCTCCAGTCCAAAGATGATCGCGCGAGCGATCAGAGCATGCAGGACACGCAGCCCTCGACCTCGGTGCCCTCGAGCGCGAGCTGGCGGAGACGGATGTAGTAGATCGTCTTGATGCCCTTGCGCCATGCGTAGATCTGCGCCTTGTTGATGTCGCGCGTGGTGGCGGTGTCCTTGAAGAACAGCGTCAGGGACAGGCCCTGGTCCACGTGCTGCGTCGCCGCGGCGTACGTGTCGATGATCTTCTCGGCACCGATCTCGTACGCGTCCTGGTAGTAGTCCAGGTTGTCGTTCGTCATGAACGGCGCCGGGTAGTAGACGCGACCGAGCTTGCCTTCCTTGCGGATCTCGATCTTCGACGCGATCGGGTGGATCGACGACGTCGAGTGGTTGATGTACGAGATCGAACCGGTCGGCGGGACGGCCTGCAGGTTCTGGTTGTAGATGCCGTGCTCCTGGATGGACGCCTTCAGCGCCTTCCAGTCGTCCTGCGTCGGGATCGTGATGTTCGCGTTGTCGAAGAGCGAGGCGACGCGAGCCGTGGCGGGGGTCCACGCCTGGTCGGTGTACTTGTCGAAGAACTCGCCCGACGCGTACTTCGAGTCGCGGAAGCCGTCGAAGGTCTCGCCGGTCTCGATCGCGATCTTGTTCGACGCACGAAGGGCGTGGAACAGCACCGTGTAGAAGTAGATGTTCGTGAAGTCGATGCCCTCTTCGGAGCCGTAGTACACGCGCTCACGAGCGAGGTAACCGTGCAGGTTCATCTGGCCGAGGCCGATGGCGTGCGACTTGTCGTTGCCGTCCTCGACGGAGCGGACCGACGTGATGTGCGACATCTGCGACACCGAGGTGAGGCCGCGGATGGCGGTCTCGATGGTGCGACCGAAGTCCGGCGAGTCCATCGTCAGCGCGATGTTCAGCGAGCCGAGGTTGCAGGAGATGTCCTTGCCGATCTCGTTGTACGAGAGGTCCTCGTTGAACGTCGTCGGGGTGTTGACCTGCAGGATCTCCGAGCACAGGTTGGACATGTTGATCCGACCCTTGATCGGGTTGGCCTTGTTCACCGTGTCCTCGAACACGATGTACGGGTAGCCCGACTCGAACTGGATCTCGGCGATGGTGGTGAAGAAGTCGCGCGCCTTGATCTTCGTCTTCTTGATGCGCGAGTCGTCGACCATCTCGCGGTACTTCTCGGAGATCGGGACGTCGCCGAACGGGATGCCGTAGACCTTCTCGACGTCGTACGGCGAGAAGAGGTACATGTCCTCGTTGTTCTTCGCGAGCTCGAACGTGATGTCCGGCACGACGACACCGAGGGACAGCGTCTTGATGCGGATCTTCTCGTCGGCGTTCTCACGCTTGGTGTCGAGGAACCGCATGATGTCCGGGTGGTGGGCGCTGAGGTAGACCGCGCCCGCACCCTGACGCGCACCGAGCTGGTTCGCGTAGGAGAAGGAGTCTTCCAGCAGCTTCATCACGGGGATGATGCCCGAGGACTGGTTCTCGATCTGCTTGATCGGGGCGCCGGCCTCGCGGATGTTCGAGAGGAGCAGGGCCACGCCGCCGCCGCGCTTCGAGAGCTGCAGCGAGGAGTTGATGCCGCGCGAGATCGACTCCATGTTGTCCTCGATGCGGAGGAGGAAGCAGGAGACGAGCTCGCCGCGCTGGGCCTTCGCGGTGTTGAGGAACGTCGGGGTCGCAGGCTGGAAGCGGCCGGCGATGATCTCCTCGACGAGGTCGATCGCGAGCTGCTCGTTGCCCTGTGCGAGGCCGAGGGCGGTCATCACGACGCGGTCCTCGAAGCGCTCGAGGTAGCGCTTGCCGTCGAACGTCTTGAGCGTGTAGCTCGTGTAGTACTTGAACGCACCGAGGAACGTCTGGAACCGGAACTTCTTCGAGTACGCCAGGTCGTTGAGCTTCTGGATGAAGTCCAGCGAGTACATGTCGATCGTCTCGCGCTCGTAGTACTCGTTCTCGACCAGGTAGTCGAGCCGTTCCTTCAGGTTGTGGAAGAAGACGGTGTTCTGGTTGACGTGCTGCAGGAAGAACTGCTTCGCGGCTTCACGGTCCTTGTCGAACTGGATGTTCCCGTCCGCGTCGTAGAGGTTGAGCATCGCGTTGAGGGAGTGGTAGTCCATCCCCGTCTGCGGCGACGTCAGATCGACGTCTGCAACTGCTGCGTCCAAAATGCATCCAATCCTGTGTTGACCGCTGACACGTCGTCAGGAGTCCCGAAGAGTTCGAATCTGTAGAGGACGGGGACGTTGCACTTGCGTGCGATGACGTCCCCCGCGAGACCGTAGGCCTCGCCGAAGTTCGTGTTGCCCCCGACGATCACGCCGCGGATGAGCGAGCGGTTGCGTTCGTCGTTGAGGAACTTGATGACCTGCTTGGGGACCGCTCCCTGCCCGTTGCCGCCACCGTAGGTGGGCAGCACCAACACGTACGGCTCGTCCACGTGGAGGAACGGGTCGTTCGGGTAGAGCGGGATCCGGTCCGCGTCACGGCCGAGCTTCTCGACGAAGCGTGCGGTGTACCCGGACACGCTCGAGAAGTAGACCAGTCGGCTCATGGTGCCCCTCCGATGAGAAGGTGCGGACAGACGGACCGTGGGTGTCCTGCGGTGGTGATCCGAGCCTCCTGAACGAGCTCGGGTCACCACCCGCGGACGTGGGTCGAACTACGCGAGTTCGGCGCTGAGCGTCGCGATCTTGTCGGGACGGAAGCCCGACCAGTGGTCGTCGTCCGTGACGACGACCGGCGCCTGCAGGTAGCCGAGGCTCTTGACGTGCTCGAGCGCGGCTTCGTCGGTGGAGACGTCGTGCACTTCGTACTGGATGCCCTTGTTGTCGAGCGCCCGGTACGTCGCGGTGCACTGGACGCAGGACGGCTTGGTGTAGACGGTGACGGCCATGATCTCCCCTGGTTCTGCTGTTGCTGTGGTGGTTGTCTTGATGCCTGTGTGCAGCAGGTTCCGGGAGGGGCCGCTGCGATGCCTCCACACTACATCTAGTGGCTGGCGGAGTCACCGACCACAAGAGGAAGTGTTACAGCCGTGTAGTTCTCCACAAGCTCCTCCACAGTGTGAACAGCTCGGAGAGGCCCGTGATTCCGCCATTCTCCAGCGGACCACCGACACTTCCCCACACCCGTGGACAGCATCGATCCACATGTGTGGAATCAGCGTGTCGGCGTGTCGCGGGCAGCTCGCCGTCCACACCTCCCCCGGACGGGTGACAGGGCCGTCCGTCCGGTCCGTACACTCGTCTCGTGAGCACGTACGGCCCCCTCCTCAAGACTCCCGGCGTGGGTCGCGTCATCGCCGCGCAGCTCACCGCACGGTTCCCCTTCGGCATGCTGTCGCTGGCCTACCTGCTGCACGTCGAGCACGTCTTCGACTCGTACGGTGCCGCCGGTCTCGTGCTCGCGACGACGAGCATCGGGCAGGCGATCGCGGGTCCGCTCACCAGCCGCTGGATGGGGAGCTGGGGCATGCGGCCGGTGCTCGTCCTGACGAGCCTCGTCGCGCTCGTGAGCATGGCCGTCATCGCGTTCTTCGTCATGCCGCTGTGGGCCTACGTGGTCGTCGGGTTCCTGGGCGGCCTCGCCGTCCCGCCCGTGCAGCCGGCGGTGCGCACCATCTACCCCAAGATGGTGACCTCGTCGCAGCTCACGCCCCTCTTCTCCCTCGACGCGAGCGCGCAGGAGCTCATCTGGGTCGCCGGCCCGGTCATCACGACGTTCGTCGCGACGCAGGTCGGCACCGTCCAGGCGATCGTCGTCGCGATGGTGTTCCTGGTCGTCGGCGGCACGTGGTTCATCGCGTCCCCCGAGCTCGGCCGCGTCCGCATCCCGCGGTCGAAGCGCGCGTTCGGCGTCGTCCTGAAGCGGCCGTCGGTCGTCGTCGCCACCCTCACCGGTCTCCTCCTCATCGGGGCCTGCGCCGCGGTCGAGGCGAGCGTCACGAGCGTCTTCGGCGAGGGCAGCCCGAACGCCGGCATCGTCCTGGCAGTGTTCGCGGTCGGGTCGCTCATCGGCGGCCTCACGCTGGGCCACCTGCCGATCTCGCGCAACACCCTGTGGACGCGCATGTCGATCGTGTTCGTCGGACTCGCGCTGGCCGTGGGCGGCACGAACTTCTGGTGGCTCTGCCTCGCCCTGGTCATCGCCGGCGCGGGCATCGCTCCGGCCCTCGCGGTCATGTTCGGCTCGGTCTCGGCGACGGTGAAGTTCTCCGACACGGCCGAGGCGTACGGGTGGATGGGCACCGGCCAGCTCATCGGTGCTGCGGGCGGTTCCGCGGTCGCCGGCTTCCTCATCGACAGTCAGGGGGCGACCGGCGGGATGATGGTCGGTGCCGTGATGGCCGCGGTGGGCGTCGTCCTGCCGCTCGTCACGAGGCGCTGGCTGCCCGACCTGCGTGGTCGCGAGCCGAGCCCCATCCCCGACACGGAGCCGGTGAACATCCCCACCTAGCCGCGAAACACGCGTGTTTCGACGTCCCGTGCGTCGATCGACGGGTGTCACGTCGATGACGTGGTGCGACGCCCAGCCTGGAGGCGCGGCACACCCCCGCCACGATCGGCAGGATGGGTGCATGGTCACCTCAGTCCCCCTCCGCGACGGCGCATCGATCCCCGCCGTCGGCTTCGGCGTCTACAAGGTCGACGACACCGAGGCCGAGACGGCGGTCGGTCTCGCGCTCGACGCCGGCTACCGGCACGTCGACACAGCCGAGATGTACGGCAACGAGACCGGCGTCGGGAAGGCGATCCGCGCCTCCGGGCTCGACCGTGACGACGTCTTCGTGACGACCAAGGTGTGGAACGACCACCAGGGGCGCGACGCGACCCTGCGGGCGTTCGACGCGAGCCTCGAGCGACTCGGGCTCGACACCGTCGACCTCTACCTGATCCACTGGCCGGCCGCGGCGAACGACCGCTACGTCGACACGTGGCGCGCCCTCGTCGAGCTGCGCGAGTCGGGGCGCGCGCGCAGCGTCGGGGTGTCGAACTTCCAGGTGCCGCACCTCGAACGGCTCATCGACGAGACGGGCGAGGTCCCGGCGGTGAACCAGGTCGAGCGGCACCCGTGGCTGCCGCAGCGCGACCTCACGGCGTTCCACGCGCAGCACGGGATCGTGACCGAGGCCTGGTCACCGCTCGGACGCGGGCGGCTCATCGACGAGCCGGTGCTCACCGGCATCGCGGACGCCCACGGGGTGAGCGTGGCGCAGGTGCTCGTGCGGTGGAACGTGCAGCAGGGGGTGGTGGTGCTGCCGAAGTCGGTGACGCCGTCGCGGATCCGGTCGAACCTCGACGTCGACGGGTTCGTGCTGAGCGACGACGACCTCGCGGCGATCGCGTCGCTCGAGTCGGGGCAGCGCACGGGGTCCCACCCGGACTCGGTGTCCTGACGCGCTCAGCCGGTCGGGAGCAGCCCACTGAAGGCGACCACGGCGATCCCGGTCCCCACGACTGCGAGGAAGATGCCGATCACCCGGACGAACCGCGGGGTGAGTGGCCTCCCGTTCATGAGCTCGTCGCCACCGATGGACTGCGCCCACCGGTTGAACACCGCGATCGTGACACCCCACAGCGCCGCGACGACCGCGCCGATGCCGAACCAGGTCGCGCCGGTCACCGCCCCCGCCTCCGCTCGATCTGCTGCCGGAGGTTCCGGACGAACACGACCTCCAGGGTGACCGCGATCGCCGTCAGGACGATCGCGAAGACGATGTGCGCGAGGTCGTGCCCACGGCTCAGCACGCTCAGCGGCAATCCGATGACGAGCGCCGCACAGACGACGACGTTGAACCACGCACCGACGACCCCGCCTGGGGTCCGACCAGTGCGCTCCATCCACGGAACCGGCATGCGCGGGACGCTACGCCGGCGGGCTGGGCGATCCGTACCCCGGAACCTCAGCCCCGACGGTCCTCCTCGGACTGCCACGGCAGGTGCAGGTCGCCGGGCTCCGGCTCGACGTCGCCCGCGTCGTCGGCGCCGCCCGTGCCCGGAGCGGCGACGATCCTCGACGGGTCGATGCCGTCCGCCTCGAGGTCGGCGCGATCACGCTGCGACGTCTGCGAGGCCTCGGTCTCCCGCTCGCTCGACGGGCTGTACGAGGTGTCGGCCGCGCGCTGCTCACGCTCTCCGACGCCGTCCGCGCCCTCGTGGTGTGCGGCCTCGCGCAAGGCGTCGGTGCGTGCGCGGTCGTCGGAGTCCTCGGGGCCCGGGACGTCGGGGATGCTGTCGCTCATGGCGCCGACCGTGGGCCTCGCTGCCCGTGCGACGCCCCCGGCAGTCCGATCGACGCACCCGACCGGTGGTCCGATCGACGCACCCGACCGGTGGTACGCCCGAGGGCGACCGCTCGATCCCGCAGCATCGGTACCGATCCGGTCACGAGCCCGGAACGCGCCTCGGCCCCACGCTACGATCGCCGCGGGCCAGGCGAGATCCGACGCCGGCCGGGGACGAGGGGGATCATGCGACGAGCGGTGACGAGGGGACGGACGACTGCGGTGGTGCTGCTGTCGGCGGTCGCAGCCATCGGACTGACCGGCTGCTCGGTGTTCAGCGGGCCCGATCCGGTACCGAGTCCGACCCGACTGGCCGTGCAGGGACCGGACGCCACCGAGCGACCGACGCCCTCCGCCTCCCCGACCCCCGAGCAGGTCCTCCCCGCCGGGACGGCCGCCGCCGAGACCGACGTCGTGTCGAAGACCGGGGACACGTCGATCCACGTGCGGGTCACCGCCGATGCCGGCGGCGTGTTCACGGTGCACCTCTCGGACTACCGGACGACGAACCCGCAGCCGATGTCGATCCAGTTCCGCCACCGCGTCGCCGGGTTCCAGGACGGCTACGACGCGGTCGCCCGTGGGTTCGTGCAGTGGGATCGCGCGTCCGGACCGCCCGATTCGTACACGCTCGACGCCGGTGCACGGCCCGACTACCTCGCGAGCGCCGTCCTGGTGCCGATGTCGTCCGGCGACGGCAGCAGCGACGCGGACCGTCCGTGGGTCGGCTCCGTGCTCGCGGTCGGCAAGCTGACGTGGAAGATCCCGAACCCCTACCCCGACCTTCGCGTCACCGTGGGAAACGCCCGCCCGGGTGCGTACGGGTACGTGAAGGACGTCGACGGCACGCCCACCTGGTACATGGTGTCGCACGGGGACGACCTCACCACGGTGTCGAAGCGCTTCGGCGTCACCCCGGCGCAGTTCGAGTGGATGAACCCCTACCTCGAGCTCCGCGGCGACAAGTGGCTCAACGAGGACGCCACCCTCAACATCTCCCCCGCGAACCGCTGACGCCGGGGGTCGGTCCGGTCCGTTACGGTTGACCAGCACTCGCCACACGCAGGAGGTCCCACCGTGACGATCGTCGCCGCAGCAGACGGCTCAGCACTCGGCAACCCCGGCCCGGCCGGCTGGGCCTGGTACGTCGATGACGACCGCTGGGCCGCCGGTGGGTGGCCGAACGCCACGAACAACCAGGGCGAGCTGACGGCCGTCCTCCAGCTGCTCCGCGCCACGAAGGACACCGGCGAGCCGCTGCACATCCTCTGCGACAGCCAGTACGCGATCAAGGCGTGCACCGAGTGGCTCGCGGGCTGGAAGCGGAAGGGCTGGCGGAAGGCCGACGGCAAGCCCGTGCTGAACGTCGAGATCATCAAGGAGCTCGACGCCGAGCTGCAGGGCCGAAAGGTCACGTTCGAGTGGGTCCGTGGCCACGTCGGGCACGAGATGAACGAGGCTGCGGACGTCCGCGCCCGTGGTGCCGCGACCGCCTACCAGCAGGGCACCGAGGTGCCGCACGGCCCGGGGTGGCCCGGGGTCGAGGTCACCGAGCCGGCCGCGCTGCCCGAGGCGACTCCGCCCGCGACCCTGTTCTGACCGTCAGAGCGGCCGCTCCGAGAGCGGCCGTTCCCAGAGCGCGACCGTGCTGACGAGGTGGTCGTACCGGTACGGCTTCTCCTCCCCCGTCGGCTCGTACCCGAGCGCCCGCCAGAACGGCTCCGCCACCGACGCGTTCGACGCGACGATCCCGAGGCGCAAACGGCGCGAGCGCTCCACGCCCGAGCGGCCCACACCCGAGCGCCCCGACGCCGCACGGACCCGCTCGACGACCGCGTCGTGCATCGCCCGCCCGAGCCCCCGACCCTGCTCGCCCCCTCGGACGACCAGCAGCCCGATGTACGCGACGGAGGGCGACGGGTACCCGAGCAGCACGTCCGCGAACGCCACGAGCCGCTCCCCCTCCCACAGCCCGAGCCCGACCTTCCCCGCCGGATCGAACCCGTCCGGCACCGAGAGCAGCGCGCTCAGCCCGTCGGACGGCCCCGGCGGGTACCCGGTGATCCGCAACGCGTAGTCCGGCACCGACTCGAGCAAGTCCTGCAGCGCGGCGACGTCACCGTCGGCCGAGGAGCCGCCGAGCTCGCGCACCACCGACATCAGTCGACGTCCACGTCCGACCAGCCGTCGAAGCGCCCGATCTCGGTGACCCGCACCACGGCCTCGCCCGCTTCGTCCGACGCGTCGAGGTCGATCGTGGCGGAGAACCCGAAGTCCTTGTCGCCGGCGGGGTCGGCGAAGATCTGCCGCGCACGCCAGATGCGCGCTGAGCCCGCCGCCCCGGACACCCCGGTGGCCCCGGCCTCGTCGAGCACCAGGTACTGCATGGACCGGGCGTCGGCACCCGTCCCGATCTCGTCGTGCGCCTCGTAGTACTCCTCGAGCACGGCGTCCCACGCGTCCTCGCCGAAGCCCGCCGCACCGTCCAGCGCCGCGAGTCCGGCGACGTCGTCGGCGGCGGCGAGCAGCACCCGCTGGAACAGGGCGTTGCGCACGAGCACCCGGAACGCCCGCGGGTTCCCGGTGAGCCGCGAGGGCTGCGGCGGCGCGATCTCCTCGTGTTCCTCCGACGCGAGCAGGACGTCACCGTTCAGCAGGGCCTCCCACTCGTCGACGAGCGAGGAGTCGGTCTGCTTGACGACCTCGCCGAGCCACTCGATCAGGTCGTCGAGCTCCGGGGTGCGCTGTTCGTCGGCGATCGTCTGCCGCATCGTCCGGTACGCGTCGGAGAGGTACCGGAGCACGAGCCCCTCGGAGCGGGTGAGCTGGTAGAACCGCACGAAGTCGCCGAAGGTCATCGCCCGCTCGTACATGTCACGCACGACGGCCTTGGGCGAGAGCGCGAAGTCGAGGACCCACGGCTGCTCGGCGGCGTAGGCCTCGTAGGCGGCCGTCAGCAGCTCGTCCAGCGGCTTGGGCCACGTGACCTCCTCGAGCAGCTCCATCCGCTCGTCGTACTCGATGCCCTCCTGCTTCATCCGGGCCACGGCCTCGCCGCGCTCCTTGAACTGCTGCTGCGAGAGGATCGCCCGCGGGTCGTCGAGGGTGGCCTCGACGATCGAGACCATGTCGAGCGCGTAGCTGGGAGACGAAGGATCGAGCAGCTCGAACGCCGCGAGCGCGAACGGCGAGAGCGGCTGGTTGAGCGCGAAGTTCGGCGCGATGTCGACGGTCAGCCGGTACTCCCCGTCGACCTTCTCGATCACCCGCGCGTTGATGAGCGTCCGTGCGATGGTCAGGGCCCGCCGGGCCATCGCGAGCTGCCGCGACCGGGGCTCGTGGTTGTCGAAGACGAGCGATCGGACGGACTCGAACGCCGAACCGCCGCGCGCGACGACGGAGAGCACCATCGCGTGCGTGATCCGCATCCGCGACACCATCGGCTCGGGCTCGGCCGCGATGAGCCGCTCGAACGACGCCTGGCCCCACGACACGAAGCCGTCCGGTGCCTTCTTCCGCTTGATCTTGTTCTTCTTCTTGGGGTCGTCGCCGGCCTTGGCGACCGCCCGGGCGTTCTCGATGTCGTGCTCCGGCGCCTCGGCCACGACGTCGCCCTCGGTGTCGTACCCGGCACGACCGGCACGACCGGCGATCTGGTGGAACTCACGAGCGGACAGCTGCCGCATCTTCGTGCCGTCGAACTTCGTCAGCCCGGTGAGCAGCACCGAGCGGATCGGCACGTTGATGCCGACGCCGAGGGTGTCGGTGCCGCAGATCACCGGCAACAGCCCGCGCTGGGCGAGCTGCTCGACGAGCCGTCGGTACTTCGGCAGCATGCCGGCGTGGTGGACGCCGATGCCCGCCCGGATGAGTCGGGACAGGGTCTGCCCGAACCCGGCGCTGAAGCGGAACCCGGCGATGGCCTCGGCGATCTGGTCTCGGCGTTCGCGTGACGCGACGCGCGCCGACATGAGCGCCTGCGCCCGTTCGAGTGCGGCGGCCTGGGCGAAGTGGACGATGTAGATCGGTGCCTTGCCCTCCTCGAGCAGCCGTTCGACCGTCTCCTGCACGGGCGTCATCACGTACTCGTACTCGAGCGGCACCGGACGCGAGACCCCGGTGACCCGCGCGGTGGGCCGTCCGGTCCGGCGCGAGAGGTCGTCCGCGATGGTCGTGACGTCGCCGAGCGTCGCGGACATGAGCAGGAACTGCGCCCGTTCGAGGACGAGCAGCGGCACCTGCCACGCCCATCCGCGGTCGGGGTCGCCGTAGTAGTGGAACTCGTCCATCACGACGACGTCGACGTCGGCGTCCGGTCCCTGCCGGAGCGCGAGGTTCGCGAGGATCTCCGCCGTGCAGCACACGATCGGGGCATCGGCGTTGACGCTCGAGTCGCCCGTGACCATGCCGACGTTCTGGGCGCCGAACAGCTCGACGAGCTGGAAGAACTTCTCGGAGACGAGTGCCTTGATCGGCGCCGTGTAGTAGCTCCGCTTGCCCTCGGCGAGCGCGGCGAAGTGCGCACCCGCGGCCACGAGTGACTTGCCGGTGCCGGTGGGCGTCGAGAGCACGACGTTGGCGCCGGAGACGAGCTCGATCACGGCTTCGTCCTGCGCGGGGTAGAGCGGGCGACCACCCTCGGCCGCCCAGGCCGCGAACGCCTCGTACACGGCGTCCGGGTCGACGACACCGTCGACCGCCGCCGGCAGGGCGGCGACGAGCGGGGGCTGGGTGGTGACGTCGGTCATGGGACCATCCTCCCAGGTGCATGGTGACGGACGGGAGGCGCGGGGCGGCGCCGACCCGCGCCTCCCGTCGGTCAGACGCGACGGGAGGCGCGGCTCGATACGCGCGCATAGACTCACGTCGTGCGCGAACTCGGCTTCCTCTCCTTCGTCCCGAACCACGGCGGCACGGCCGGCGCCGCCGCTGCCCTCGAGGACGGCCTGCGCCTCTTCGAGACCGCCGAGTCGCTCGGCTACGGCACCGGGTGGGTCCGGGGCCGCCACTTCGAGCCGTTCCTGACCAGCCCGATGACCTTCTTCGCGGCCGCCGCCCAGCGCACCAGCACGATCGGCTTCGGCACCGCGGTCCTCGGCATGCGCTACGAGGACCCGATCCGCCTCGCCGAGGACGCCAGCACGGTCGACCTCCTCAGCGACGGCCGCGTGCAGCTCGGCATCTCGACCGGCATCGCGGGCTACGGCCCGATCCTCGACCCGGTGTTCGGCGCGTCCGACCGCAGCTTCCGCGACGAGGCCGAGGCGCGCGCGTCCCGCCTGCTCGAGGTGCTGCAGGGCGAGCCGCTCGGCACCGCCGGCACGGGCTACGAGAGCATCCCGGCCGACGCCGACCTCACGCTGCAACCCCTCAGCCCCGGACTCCGCGACCGCGTGTGGTGGGGCGGCGGCAGCATGGGCACCGCGGTGCGGACGGCCGAGAAGGGCCTGCTGCTGCACTGCTCGACCCTGAACACCGAGGACACCGGTGCGCCTTTCGCCGAGGCGCAGGCGGACCAGATCGCCGCGTACCGCGAGCGCTTCGCCCAGCTGCACCCCGACCGCACCCCGAAGGTCGCCGTCGGCCGGATCGTGGTCCCGCTGCTCGACGACCACGACCGTGCCGTGCACGAGGAGTTCCTCACCGGGTACGCGAGCGGCATGGACGACGAGGGGCGCCCGCTCTCGGGGAACCCGCCGTTCCGCTTCAGCAAGGTCGTCTCCGGCGAGCCGTCGGCCATCGTCGACGCGCTGCTCGCCGACCCGGCCGTGCGGTCGACCGACGAACTCGTGATCACCCTGCCCGCGAACGGTGACGCCGCGTCGCACGAGCGGATCCTGCGCATCGTCGCCGAGGACGTCGCACCGGCCGTCCGAGCCCGGTGATGCAGGGCATCCGGCGGGCCCGCACCAGGTGGTGGTGAGGCTCCCCGGGAGCCCGGCCGGATGACCATCTCGTCCCTGATCCGCACGGGATGGTGCACCCATCGTTCCACCTACCGAGTGGTTTGTCACACCGGATTGCGGTTCGTGGACCGAAAAAGTGACGTTCGTTCACTGGTTTCTCCCAGACTGGCGGAAGTCAACCGGTTGGCACCTGCCCCGGACAAGCGAATGCGCCCCCGCGCGGACGCGGGGACGCATTCTGGACGCACCAGGGCCACCAGGGCTCCATCGGCCGGATCAGGAGACCGTGTCGCACGCATGGCGACCCAGTTCTCGGTGCGCGCGCCGACGGTAACCAGCCGCCTGGCGCAGATCGATGTTACTGAATGATCACGGCGTCAGCGCGGAAACCGGACGACTTCACGCGGATTGGACCGTCACGGTGCCGGATTCGTCCGACACCGATGCGCCGACGTGCAGCGTGAAGGTGCCGGACTCGTGGGCCCACGCACCGTCCCAGTGCGCGAACGCCCGGGCCGGGACCTCGATCGAGACCTCGGTGGACTCCCCCGCGTCGAGCCGCACGGGCGCGAACCCGACGAGCCAGCGGACCGGGCGGTCGACCGCCGAGGACTCCCGCGACGCGTAGACCTGCACGACGTGCTTGCCGGCCCGGTCGCCCGTGTTCGCGACGGTCGCGGTGACGATGACCGCGTCGCCCTCGCGGACGGTCGGCGTCGCGGTGACGCCGTCGATCGTCCAGGTCGTGTAGCCGAGTCCGTGGCCGAACGGGTACGCCGGCTCGGTGCCCGCGCGGAGCCAGGCCCGGTAGCCGATGTGCACGCCCTCGTCGTAGGACACCTTGCCGTCGACCGGGGTGACGTCCAGCACGGGGACGTCCGCCATCGCGACCGGCCAGGTGGTGGGCAGACGGCCGCCCGGCTCGCGAGCACCGGTGAGGACGTCGGCGAGCGCGTTGCCGTACTCCTGCCCGCCGAACCACGTGAGCAGGACCGCGGCGACGTCGTTCCGCCACGGCATCTCGACCGGCGAGCCGGCGTTCACGACGACCACGGTGTTCGGGTTCGCCGCGGCGACCGCGCGGACCAGGTCGTCCTGGTGACCCGGGAGCGCGAGCGAGGAGCGGTCGTAGCCCTCGGACTCGACCTTCGAGTTGGTCCCGACCACGACGACGGCGATGTCCGCCCCGGTCGCGGCGGCCACGGCCGCGTCGATCAGCACCGACGGGTCCTCGTCGCTCGGCTCGGTACCGAACTGGTACGCGAGCACGCCGCCGAGGGTCTCGTCCTGGATGACGTCGTACTCGATGCGGATCGCGACGTCCTGGCCGGCCGTCACCGACACGGGCACCGACCGTGCTGGCGGGTTGAGGAACGCGGCGCCGAGCTGGTCGCCCTCGAACGGGACGTCCTCGTCGAGCACGAGCTCGCCGTCGATCCACATGCGCGAGCGACCCGCTGCGCCGATGCCGATCCGGACCGTGCCGGTGGACGGCGCGGTGTAGGTCGTGGTGATGTCGAGCCGGTCGGCCTCGCGCGTGGGGGCGTCGCCGCCGAACCAGAACAGCGCGGTGGCACGGCGGTCCTCGACGTACAGCTCGGTCCCGTCGCGCACGAACGCGACGCGGGCGCCGGGCTCGCCGGTGCCGGGGTTGGTGATGGTGGACAGCGGGAACTCCGCGATGCCCTCCTGCACGACGGCACCGATCGCGTAGTCCACCGTGGCACCCGGGAACGCCGAACGGATCCCGTCGAGCGGCGAGACGACCTGCGACGGCACGACCGTGGCCGAGCCACCGCCCTGCGTGCGGGCCTGGTCGGCGTTGTGGCCGATCACGGCGATGTGGGAGACGGCGGGCGCGTCGAGCGGCAGCACGCCCGTGTTGCGGACGAGGACGGTGCCCTCGGCCTCGGCTTCGCGGACGAACGCGACGCCGTCCTCGACGTGCACGGGCTGCGCGGCCACGGGCTCGAAGCCCTCGAGTGCGCCGACGCGGGCGGCGAGGGTGAGGATGCGGCGGACCTTGCGGTCGATCGCCTCGATCGGCACGTCGCCGGACTGCACGGCGGCGAGCAGCGGCCCCTCGCTCCACCACTGGTTCGGCCCGGGCATCGCGACGTCCTGGGACGCCTTCGCCGAGTCGACCGAGCGGACACCGGTCCAGTCGGAGACGACGATGCCGTCGAAGCCCCACTCGGAGTTCAGCGGCGTCTCGAGCAGCTCGTTCTCGGAGGCGGTGACGCCGTTGATCGAGTTGTACGACGACATGATCGCCCAGGCGTGCGCCTCGGTCACGGCCTTCTCGAACGCGAGCAGGTACAGCTCCCGCAGGGCACGGTCGGAGACCTCGGTGGACGCGGTGAAGCGGTCGGTCTCGTAGTCGTTCGCGATGTAGTGCTTCGGGGTCGCGGCGACGCCGTTCTCCTGCACGCCCTCGACGTACGACGCCGCCAGGTCACCGGTGAGCACCGGGTCCTCGCTGAACGCCTCGAAGTGCCGGCCGCCGAGGGGCGAGCGGTGCAGGTTGATGGTCGGGCCGAGGACGACGTCGACACCCTTGCGGCGGGCCTCGACGGCCGCTGCGGCGCCGTAGCGCTTCGCGATCGCGCGGTCCCACGACGCGCTCAGCGCCGTCGCGGACGGCAGGTTCAGCGACGGGTCGCGCTCGTCCCAGACCTCACCGCGGACGCCGGACGGGCCGTCCGACATGAGGATGCGGCGCAGCCCGATCTTCTCGATCGGCCAGGTGGTCCAGAAGTCGCGCCCGGTCAGGAGCTGCACCTTCTCGTCGGTGGTCAGCTGGCCGACGAGCGCCTCGATGCGCTCGGCCGTACTGGAGGCAGTTGTCACGTCGTCCACGGTAGTCACGGTGGTCGGTCCTTTCGTTCAGAGCCAGAACAGGTGGTCAGCGCACGCCGCGGATGCGGGACACCGAGGCGATGCCGAGCAGTCCGACGACGGCGCCGGTGATGAAGAAGCCGCTGTACCCGCCGGTGAGGGCGATCACGCCGGGGGCGGAGGCGGGGACGATCGACTGCGGCAGGGCCTGCGCGATGTTCACCACGCCGAGGTCCTTCGCGTTGTCCTCGTCGGAGGGGAGCACGTCGGTGATGAGGGCGAGGTCGACGGCGTAGAAGACACCCATGCCGGCGCCCATCACGAACTCCCCGACGAGCACCATGCCGAGCGACGGCGCGAGTGCGATGAGCACGAGGCCCACCACGCCGACGACACCGGCCACGGCGACGAAGAGCTTGCGGCGGCCGAGCCTGTCGGACAGCCACCCGGCGACGAGGGACGTGAGGACGATCCCCACGACGTTCCACAGCGTGCCCTGGAACACCGCGTTCGCGACGTGCTCGGACTCGACGCCGATGTCGTCGCGCAGGAAGTAGGTCAGGTAGCTCACCGCGGTGTACTGCGCGGCGACCATGAGGAAGCGGGTCAGCCAGGCCCAGCCGAGGTCGGGGTGCTTCACCGGGTTGAACACGAACGACCCGAAGACCTGCCCGACGCTGAGCTTCGACGTCGGCCGGTTGGTGAGCACGCGGTCGCGGAACACGAGCGCGTAGAGCACGACGACGATCGACCCGATCGCGCCGGGGATGATCATCTGCGTCGCCGAGGTCGAGAAGAGCTGCACGAGGAACGTGCCGCCGACGAGCGCGAGGTTCTGGGAGAGCCCGAGCAGCGCCGCGACCCGGCCGCGCTGGGAGCGCGTGACGTGGTCCGGCATGACGGCGGTCAGCGCCGCGATGGTGGCGTTGTAGGCGATCTGCGTGACGCCCCACGCGAGGACCAGCACGACGGTCGAGGTGGTCGTCGCGACGACCACGAGGCCCGCGAAGCCGACCACGGTGCCACCGATGATCCACGGACGACGCATGCCGAGCCTCCCGGCAGTCCGATCGCTGAAGCGACCGGCAAGGGGGTTGGCGACCATCGCGGCGAACGCGCCCACACCGAGTGCCAGGCCGAGCACGCCCGCCTGGTTGTCCGGCGCGATCTCGGCGACCTTCAGCGCCATGGCGACGAGCACCGGCGGCAGCAGCGCGATGTACAGGCCGAGCATCGCGATCGGCATGCCGAGCGTGTACATGAGCGGATTCCCCCGGCCGCGCGTGGGGGCGACGGCGGTCGGGGTGTCGTTGACGGTCAGGGCATCGTTGGCCACTGCAACCTCTTCTCGGGGACGCCGCCTGCGTCGGCGACTCGCACGCCTTCGTCGGCGGCTCGTGCCACCGTAACACCAAAACCAACCGGGGCTAGGTTTTCTGGGCGGTCGCCGAGAGCGGTACAGTCCTGCCATGGCACGACGGGGTTCGTACGCGAAGGGCATCGCGAAGCGCGAGGAGATCCTCACGACGGCGCTCGACCTCGTCGCGTCGCAGGGCTTCCGTCGCACGAGCATCAAGGACATCGCCGATGCCGTCGGGCTGACGCAGGCCGGGTTGCTGCACTACTTCGACTCGAAGGACGAGCTCTGGGTCGAGATCCTGCGGCGCCGCGACGAGATCGACCTGCAGCACGACTGGCACGCCCCGGACCCGGCAGCGCTGCTCGCCGCGATCGTGCGGCACAACGCCGAGGTCCCCGGCCTCGTGCAGATGTTCGTCAACCTCTCCGCCGCGGCCGCGACCGACCCGGAGCACCCGGCGCACGAGTACTTCCGCGAGCGCTACGAGCGCAGCCGCCGCGACCTGTCCTCCGACTTCCGCGCCATGCAGGAGGACGGACGACTCCGCGTCGACGTCGACGTCGAGGAACTGACGAGCGTGCTGCTCGCGGTCTCGGACGGCATGCAGATCCAGTGGCTGTTCGACCCGACGCGGGACATGGCACAGCACGTCGAGCTCGTCGCACGGCTCGCGATCGCCCAGGTCGCCCCCACCGCCTGACCCCGGGCAACGGGGTACGGACAGGGCCTGGTCGGGTCAGGTCGCGCCGGGCAGGATGGAGCCAGCCCGCGAGGGCGACCCGACGACGATGTGGAGTGACGCGATGACGCGTGTAGTGGTGACCGGCGGCAGTGGGAAGCTCGGGCGAGCGGTGGTGCGCGACCTCGATGCGAAGGGGTACGACGTGGTCCTGGTCGACCGCGTGCCCTTCCCCGACAAGCCCGAACGGGTGCAGTTCGTCCGCACCGACCTCACCGACCACGGCCAGGTGCTCAACGTCCTGCTCGGCGTCGACGACCGGTACGACCACGTCGACGCCGTGGTGCACCTCGCCGCGGTCCCCGCTCCCGGGCAGGTGCCGGACGTCGCGCTCATCACGAACAACGTGACGTCGTCGATCAACGTCTTCCACGCCGCTCGTGCCGCGAAGATCAAGAACCTGGTGTGGGCGTCGAGCGAGACCCTGCTCGGCATCCCGATGGGCGAGCACCACCCGCCGTACCTGCCCGTCGACGAGGAGTTCGCGGTGCGCCCGCAGTCGTCGTACTCGCTCGGCAAGGCGGTGGAGGAGGAGATGGCCCGCCACTTCACCCGCTGGGACCCGGAGCTGAAGATGATCGGTCTGCGGTTCTCGAACGTGATGGACGAGACCGACTACCCCGCGTTCCCCTGGGACGCCACCCCCGAGGCGAAGACGTTCAACCTCTGGTCGTACATCGACTCCCGCGACGGCGCCCAGGCCGTGCGCAAGGCCCTCGAGGCCGAGCTCACCGGGTTCGAGGCGTTCGTGATCGCGAGCCCGGACACCGTGATGGACACTCCGACGATCGAGCTCGTCGAGCGCTACGTGCCGGACATCGAGCGCCGCGCGGACATCGACGGCGTCAGCTCGCTGCTCTCGTCGGAGAAGGCCCGCGAGCTGCTCGGCTACGCCCCCGAGCACAGCTGGCGCGACCACCGCGCCTGATCGTCAGGCGGCCGGGACGAGCAGGCCGTCGAGCACCAGGTCGCGCGCCGCCGGCAGCAGGTCGGCGGCGAGCACCTGCTCGTCCACCCCGGTGATCTGCGCGAGGGCGCCGACGATCGCCGCCACCGACAGCTCCCCGTCGCAGGCCCCGACGAACGCGGCGAGCGCGGTGTCGGCGTCCACGCGGCGTCCGAGTCCGCCGCCCTGCACGAGCGTCATCACGGTCGGGTCGTCGTTGCCCGGCCAGTAGAAGCGCTCCTCGGTGACGTCGCCGGCGACCGCGAGGTGGGCGGCGGCGAGCGCGACGTCGTCGTGCGCGGCGAGCCACGCGGCCGCGTCGAGGACCCGCGCGACCGTCGCGCCGAGACCCGCGGGGTTGGAGCCGAGCGTCTCGGGGACGCGCTCGAAGCGGCGGAGGTGCGCCGCGCCTCTCCCCACGGGCTCGGCCGCCACGTCGCTCCGCAGGCTCCGCGACGCGCCGGAACCGGCCCGCGTGGGCCCCGGCCGAGGCTTCCGGACCACGACGTACCCGAAGCCGACGCCGGTCACCCGACGGTCGGCGAAGTCGTCCAGCCAGGCGCCGACCAGCCGGTCGAACTCGGGCGTCCCGGGCTTCGTCCCGCCGTCCCGGATCCACGTCTCGGCGTAGGCGGTGGGGTCCTGCCGTTCCCGCTCGATGACCCAGGCGTCGAGCCCGAGTCCGTCGGCGTCGGCCCGCTCGAACCAGGACCGCACGCGGTCGAGGCCGTCCGTGCCCCAGTGGTACTCCCAGTTGCCGAGCAGCTGCGCGGTCCCGCCGGGTTCGAGGTGCTCTCCGAGTCCGGTCAGGACGGTCTCGACGAGGGCGTCGCCGACCATGCCGCCGTCGCGGTACTCGTAGGCGGGAACGCCCTCGCTGCGGGGCGTGATGACGAACGGCGGGTTCGAGACGATGCGGTCGAAGCGCTCGCCCGCGACCGGCTCGAACAGGGAGCCGAAGCGGAACTCGATGCCGTCGATGCCGTTGAGCTGCGCGTTGAACCGGGCGATGTCGAGGGCCCGGCGCGAGATGTCGGTGGCGACGACCTCGTCGGCGAAGCGTCGGGCGTGCATCGCCTGGATGCCGCAGCCGGTGCCGAGGTCGAGCACGCGGCGGACGGGTACGGGGACCTGCAGGCCGGAGAGCGTCGTGGTGGCACCGCCGATCCCGAGGACGTGCTCCTCGCCGAGGGCCGTACCGAGTGCGAGTTCGCCGAGGTCCGAGACGATCCACCAGCTGCCGGCACCGAGGTCGTCGACGAAGGCGTAGGGGCGGAGGTCCACGGCTGGGGCGACGGAGTCGGCGTCGACGCGGACCAGACCGCTCGCTTCGACGGACTGCACGCCGGCGGACGGGAACGCGGCGTCCGCGTCGGCGCGGCGGACCGGGAGCCCGAGCACGAACAGCGTCGCGAGGGTGCCGAGCGGTGTCGTGTCGCGAGCGGCGAGCGCCCGGAGCGCTGCGACGCGCGAACCGCGGTGGAGCGACGCGGCGGCCTCGGCACCCCACAGGGCGTCGACCCGCTCGACCGTGAACCCGGCGTCGGTCAGGTCCTGGCGCAGCGCGTCGGTGACGGCGGCGTCGGCACCGATCGTCGGGAGCGTGTGCGGGGGCCGGGCGGACGCGGCGGAGGCGGCGGAGTCGGCGGAGGCGGCGAAGTCGGCGGAGGCGGCGGCGTTCACGCGGCGCCCTCGACGAGGTCCGTGCGCATGAGCGCAGCGGGGACCTCCCACGCGAACACGAGGTCGAGGAGCCCGGGGAACCGCTGCTCGACGTCCTCGATGCGGACGCGGCTCGACCGGGTGAGCCCCTCCTGGTGCTGCTCGAGGAGCCCGGCCTCGCGCAGGACGCGGAAGTGGTGGGTCAGCGTGGACTTCGGCCGGTCGATGCCGACCCAGCCGCAGCTGCGGATGCCACCGGCGGCGTCGACGAGGTAGCGGTGCAGGATCGCGAGCCGGATCGGGTCGCTCAGGGCGTCCATCACGACCGGCAGGTCCATCTCGGCCACGGTCGGCTGCGGCAGGTGTTCGGGAGCATCCACGGTCGCGGGCATGGACGGGACGCTACCACCGTTCCGCTCGTAGTACGACTTGCGTCGTACAGCACGACTCGATACTGTACGACTCTCTTCGTACTGTCCCGCTCGCAACGGAAGGTGGCGCACATGGCGCAGTCAGCTCGCTCGGTCGCCGGGTTCTGGATCCTCGCGGCGATGCTCCTCGTGTCCGTCGCCTCGTCAGCGGTCCCCTCGCCGATCTACCCCGTGTACGCCGCCGAGTGGCACCTCACCCCGCTCATGCTCACCGGCGTGTTCGCCATCTACGTCGCGGGGCTGCTGGCCAGCCTGCTCGTCGCCGGGCGCCTGTCCGACCACGTCGGCCGCAAGCCCGTGCTCGTCGTCGGCGGCCTCGGCGTCGCGCTGTCCCTCGGGCTCTTCGCGGTCGCGGACGGTGTCGGCGCCCTGATCATGGACCGCATCGTGCAGGGCGTCTCCGTCGGACTGCTCATCGGCGCCCTCGGAGCAGCGCTCATCGACAACTCGCTCGAGCGCTTCCCCACCCTCGCCGGGGTGCTGAACGGCGTCATCCCGCCGATCGCCCTCGCGACCGGTGCGATGTCGAGCGGCGCCCTCGTGCAGTGGGGTCCCGCGCCGGAGCAGCTCGTGTACCTGCTCTTCGGGGCGCTGCTCGTCCTCATGGTGATCGCACTCGTCGTCGTCCCCGAGCGGGTCACCCCGCGACCGGGTGCCCTCCGCTCCCTGGTCCCCCGGATCAGCGTGCCCCGGTCCTCGCGGCGGCTGTTCCGCAGCGTCGCCGGGTCGCTCATCGCGAGCTGGGCCCTCGGCGGGATGTTCCTGTCGCTCGTCCCCTCGGCGCTGGGCGCGGTCTTCGGCATCACGAACCACTTCGCCGCCGGTGCCCTGATCGCCGTCGTCACCGGGGTCGGCGCGCTGACCGGTCTCGCGACGCAGCGGATGGACGCCCGTCGTGCGGTCCTGATCGGCCTGGTCGCCCTCGTGCTCGGACCGATCGTCACGGTGGCGTTCGTGATGGCGCACTCCCTGCCCGGGCTCGTCGTGGGCAGTGCGATCGCGGGCGTGGGCTTCGGCGCCGGGTTCCAGGCACCGCTGCGGATGCTGCTCGCCACCGCGGCACCGACGCACCGTGCGGGGCTGCTCTCCACGATCTACGTCGTGAGCTACCTGGCGTTCGGCGTGCCGGCCGTCGTCGGAGGGCTGCTCGAGCCGACCGTCGGGCTCGTGCCGGTCATCGCCGGGTACGGGGCGTTCATCGTCCTCGCCGCGGTCGTCGCCCTCGTGCTGCAGCTCGTGTCGCGGGACGCCGCCGCGGTCGAGGAGCAGGCCGCCGAGGTGCTCGAGCGCACCTGCACCGGCTCGGTCCGGGTGTCCCCCGCCGAGTAGGCGCGACGGGCGCTCGCCTCAGTGCCCGGGGCGCGCCCGCTTCGCGCCGCGCCCGCGCACCCCGACCGTCCGGGCAGCACCGGTGTGCGCCGCGTCGACGTCCGCCTTGCCGCGGTCGGCGGCGTTCCGGAGCCACTGCGGCCCGTGCGCCTTCGCCCAGTCCCAGAAGCGGTGCAGCTGGGCACGGAGCCACGTGATGATCCGGTGGAAGAAGTGGAACTCGCTCGCGAGGATCGTGAGCCCGATGAAGACCACCAGCCATCCCGGCCCGGGCAGCGGCACGAGGATCAACCCGATCACGACGACGAGCCCGCCGACGATCCCGACGAGCACCTTGTAGAAGAGGTGCAGGTGGGGACGCGCGTGGATCCAGGCGCGGACGTCGTGGAACCACTGGAACCGCCGGTGCGGCGTCTCGGCACGTTCGACCGCGTCGGTCCGGTCGTTCGGGTCGCCTTCCATGTGCCGCAATGTAGGGCGCGCGGCTGGGAAACCGCGGCGCGCGCGGTGGACGTGCGGTGCGTCCGTGACGGGAGGCGCGTGGCGGGGCCGACCCGCGCCTCCCGTCAGACGGTGCGGGCCAGGAGGCGCGTCACGCGTGCGCCACGCACGTCGCGGCCCACGGGACGGCGGCGAGGCGTGCCTCCGGGATCGGTTCCCCACCGACCGCACAGCGGCCGTAGGTCCCGGCGTCGAGCCGCGCGAGCGCGGCGTCCACCAACCGGATCCGCTCGCGGGCGTCGTCCCGCACGGCGCCGAGCGAGCCGCGCTCCCACGCGAGGGTCGCGCCCTCGGGGTCGTGCTCGTCGTCGGAGTTGGCGTCCTGCCGGGCATCGCTGACGTCCCGCATGCTCCGCTCGACGTCCGCGAGGAGCCGCTCGTTGCGCGCCCGCTCCGCGACCAGTGCCTGGCGAGGGTCGTCCATGCCGGACACCGTAGTCGGCCCGGAATGGCCGTGCTGTCGGATGCGTTCGTATCGACATGACGAAGATCGGGTTCCTGTCGTTCGGACACTGGCGCGACGTGCCGGGGTCGAAGGTGCGCAGCGGTCGTGAGGCCTTGGTTCAAGCGATCGACCTCGCGGTCGCCGCCGAGGAGGCGGGCGTCGACGGCGCGTACTTCCGCGTCCACCACTTCGCGCCCCAGCAGGCGGCGCCCTTCCCGTTGCTCTCCGCGATCGCAGCGAAGACCAGCCGCATCGAGATCGGCACCGGCGTCATCGACATGCGCTACGAGAACCCGCTGTACATGGCGGAGGAGGCGGCTGCGACCGACCTCATCTCCGGCGGTCGGCTGCAGCTCGGCGTCTCACGGGGCTCACCCGAGACCACCCTCGCCGGTTACCAGCAGTTCGGCTACGTGCCGGACGCCTCCGACGAGAACGGCGGGGACATGGCGCGGGCGCACACGTCGGTGTTCCGGCGGGCGATCGCCGGTGAACCGATGGCGAACGCGAACCCGCAGATGACCGGCTCGGTCGGGTCCCTGCCGATCTCGCCGCTCTCCGGCTCGCTCGGCGACCGTATCTGGTGGGGCGCCGGCACCCGGGCCACCGCGGAGTGGACGGCCGAGCAGGGCATGAACCTCATGTCGTCGACCCTGCTGACCGAGGACACCGGTGTGCCGTTCGACGAGCTCCAGGCCGAGCAGATCGAACGCTTCCGTCGGGTCTGGGCCGAGTCCGGCTGGGAGCGGACCCCTCGGGTCGCGGTGTCCCGCAGCATCATCCCGATCATCGACGACGAGTCGCGGCACTACTTCGGTGTCCGGGCTCAGGTCGAGGGCCAGGACCAGGTCGGGCACCTCGACGGCGGGCTCGCACGGTTCGGCCGGTCGTACATCGGGTCGCCGGAGGACCTGGTGGCCGAGCTCGCGGCGGACCAGGCCGTGCGGGCTGCCGACACCGTGCTCGTCACCGTGCCGAACCAGCTCGGCGTCGAGTTCAACGCCCGGCTCCTCGCCTCGGTCAAGGACGTCATGCGCGAGGTGGACGCGGCGCCCGTCCCGGCCTGACGGGCGGTCAGGCGACGGCGGTCGGGTCCGGTGCCGGCCGGGTCGTCGCCGGTGCGGGCGGGGACGTCGCCGGTGCGGGCGGGGTCGTCGCCGGTGCGGGCCAGACGAGCCGGAAGCGTTCGCAGACGACCGGCATCCGCGGATCGAACCCGCGCGGGTCCTCCGAGTGCGCGCGCCAGTACGCCTCGTGCACCCGACGCCAGTGCGCGAGCGTCCGGTCGCCCTCCCCCTCGGCCCGGGCGTGGTCCGCATCGACCTCGTCGAAGGGGACGATCCGGACGCTCGTCGTCTCGACGACCGCCCGCGGTGCCCCGGTGGAGTCCGTGACGATGCCGATGTCCCCGACCTCCGGCACGCGGTCCCCGGACGCCTCGTAGTCCCAGAACGACGACGCCGTCCCGTCCTTCACCCCGCGCAGCACGAGGTCGAGCAGATCGTCCGCTTGCGCCGGCGTCGCGCCGAACGACCACGCCTCCGGCAGGGCCGTCGGCAACTCCGGTCGCTCGTCGCGCCGGTCACGCCAGAAGTCGTCGAGCGTCGAGGTCACCCGCTCGACGCTACTGCACGCGGGTGGTCCCCCTTCCTGCCGACACCCGGGCTGGGACTGTGGCCGCTTCCCGCACTCCCGTAGCGTCGACGTGCACCTTCCCACGCACCCCGAGGAGCACCCCGTGACGCTGCCGGCCGCCGGCTGGTTCCCCGATCCGCAGGACGCGAGCCGCCTGCGCTGGTGGGACGGGCGTGCCTGGGGAGCGGCGACACGGGTGCTGCCGAGCCGGACCGAGCCGATCGTCCCGGTGGTCGTCGCGCCCGTCGGACCGTCCTTCTCGGTGCAGCCGGCGGCGATCCGGACGCGTTCCTGGGCGTCCGGGGGCTCCGGCGTCCACCGGTTCAGTGCGTTCTCGACCCTGGCGGTGCTGCTCGCGGCGGCCTCCGTGGTGGTGAACCCCTGGGGAGCGAGCAGCGCGGCGGCGATCGTGGCGGGGCTGCTCGGCGTCGTGTGGCCCGGGGCGACCGGGGGCTGGCGGGTGCTGGCGCGCAGTGCTTCGGCGAGCGCCCTGGTCCTCGCGGTGGCGACGGCTGCCGTGGCGGCGTCCGCACAGTTCCACGTGCTCTGACCTCGTGAGCAGGAACGGTCGGGTGCCGTCAGGCGACCCGACCGTTCCTGCTCACGAAGTACGCCGCGCCCGCGGGTGCGCCGTCTGGTACACGTCCCGCAACATGTCCGCCGTCACCATCGTGTAGATCTGCGTCGTCGCCACGCTCGCGTGCCCGAGCAGCTCCTGCACGACCCGCACGTCCGCTCCCCCCTCGAGCAGGTGCGTCGCGAACGAGTGCCGGAACGTGTGCGGCGACACGTGCTCGGAGAGCTCCGCACGCTCCGCTGCCGCCTGGATCACGAGCCACGCACTCTGCCGTGACAGCCGTGCGCCCCGGGCGCCGAGGAACAGCGCCGGCGTCGACGCTCCCCGTGCAGCGAACACCGGCCGCGCCCGCACGAGGTACGCGTCGATCGCCGCCCGCGCGAAACTGCCGAGCGGCACCACCCGCTGCTTGTTGCCCTTGCCGGTGACCTTGACGACGGACAGCCCGTCGTCGAGGTCACCGGAGCCGTCGGACAGCGTCGTCACGTCGTCGACCGAGAGCCCGACGGCCTCCGAGATGCGCGCTCCCGTGGCGTAGAGGAGTTCGAGCAACGCCCGGTCCCGCAGGCCCACGAGGTCGTCGGCGGCACCGTCGGGCGACCCGGCGGACGCGGCCCCGAGCAACCGCTCCATGTCGTGCACGGAGATCGCCTTCGGCAGCCGCATCGGGGCCTTCGGCGGCCGCACGGACGCGCCGGGGTCGAGCTGGAGCCACCCCTCGCCGGCGGCGAACGCGGTGAACGACCGCACCGAGCTGAGCATGCGCGCCACCGACCTCGGCGCGAGCGGGCCGGACGGTCGGGTGGCGAGGTGCTCGACGAACCCCGCGAGGTCCGCGCGCGCGATCCTCCCGACGTCGTCGAGCACCGCCGATCCACCGGCACGGTCGGCGCCGTCCGACTCCACGATCGGAGCGGACGCGAGCCATTCCGCGAACGTCAGCAGGTCCCGCCGGTAGGCCGACAGCGTGTGCTGCGAGAGGCCCCGCTCGATCGCGATGTGCCGCAGGTACGTCTCCGTGGCACGTTCGAACGGGATCACCCCACGAGGCTAGCGCCGCTCGGGGAGCGTCAGTGCAGCGACCCGTCCGGCTCCCCCACGCGGAACCCGGTGAAGGCGACGGTCAGTCCCGGGCGGGACGGTGCCGCACAGAGCAGCCCCGCCGACACGGGGGCATCGGGGTCGAGGTACGCCACCCGCACGAGCCGCGGCGGCTCGTCGTCCGCCCACGCCCGGATCGTCACGGCATCGCCGTCGCGGCTGGCCCGGACCGTGACGACCCGCCCGGTCCACTCCGGCACGGGGGCCACTGACCAGTCCGACGCATCGCGGGTGACGACGGCTCCGACCTGGGGCGTCCCGTCGGCGAACTCGACGCCGGCCTTGATCCAGTTCCGCTCGTCGACCCGCAGGAACACCCCCGCCTGGTCGAACTGCTCCGTGTAGTCGAGCACGAACGACACCTCGACCGAGAACGCCCCGTCGACCGGGCGGAGCAGCGCGTGCTCGGAGTCGTGCACGAAGCCGTACGAGGTGGTGCGCCAGGCGTCACTGCCCTCGACGGCCGTCACCCGCAGGACGTCGCCGTCGAGCGTGGCCGCAGCGGGCTCGTGCGTCCACTGCCCCTGGTCGAGCAGCGCCGCGAGGCTCACGCCGCGCGCCGCTCGAGCGCGTCCACCGCGAGCACGGCCACGACGAGCCCGGAGTTGTGCAGCCGACCGTCGAGGATCGCCTCCACCAGCTCGGCCCGGGGCACCCACCGCTTCACGATGTCGGCCTCTTCCGCTTCGCGGTCGAACGCCGTCGCGGTCGCGCGCACCCCACGGGCGCGGTAGATCTGCAGGAACTCGTCGCTGCCGCCGGACGAGGTGTTGTAGGTGACGAGGGGCTCCCAGTCGTCGGCCTCGAGGTCGGCCTCCTCCGCCAGCTCGCGCTGTGCCGCGGTCAGGTGGTCCTCGCCCGCCATGTCGAGCAGCCCCGCCGGCAGCTCCCAGTCGCGCATCCGCACCGGGTGCCGGTACTGCTGGATGACGAGCACGCGGCCCTCGTCGTCCTCGGCGTAGACCGCGACGGCACCGGTGTGGTCGATGTACTCCCGGACCATCGTCTCGTCGTGGTACGCGATGCTGTCGCGGCGCACGTCCCAGACGGCGCCCTCGTACACGACGGTGGACTCGGTGACCTCGAACGAGGCGGGTTCGTCAGCGATGGGTGCGTCAGTCACGCGACCATCCTGGCACGCGCCTCCGACGCCACCCCATGGCAGACGGGAGGCGCGGTGCCAGCTGGCACCGCGCCTCCAGTCAGAGACCACTCGCGTTACGCGACCTGCTCCTCTTCCTGCGGGTCGAAGAGGCTCGACGCCTCGTGCCGCTCGATCGCGGCACCGACGAGCCCCGCGAACAGCGGGTGCGCGTCCGTCGGACGCGAGCGCAGCTCGGGGTGCGCCTGCGTGGCGATGTAGAACGGGTGCACCTCGCGCGGCAGCTCGACGTACTCCACCAGCGTGCCGTCGGGCGACGTGCCCGAGAACACCAGGCCGGCGTCCGCGATCTGCTCGCGGTACTTGTTGTTCACCTCGTAGCGGTGACGGTGCCGCTCGGACGCCTCGGGAGCCCCGTACAGCGACGCCGCGAGCGACCCCTCGGTGAACGTCGCCGGGTAGAGGCCGAGGCGCATGGTCCCGCCGAGGTCGCCGCCCGCGATGATGTCCACCTGCTCCGCCATGGTCGCGATGACCGGCGTCGAGGTCTCCGGGTCGAACTCGGTGCTCGACGCGTCGGTCAGGCCGACCTCGTGCCGGGCGTACTCGATGACCATGCACTGCAGGCCGAGGCACAGGCCGAGCGTCGGGATGCCCTGCTCACGCGCGAACCGCAGTGCGCCGAGCTTGCCCTCGATGCCGCGCACGCCGAACCCACCAGGGATGCAGATGCCGTCGACGTCGCCGAGCTGCTTCGCCGCGCCCTCGGGCGTGGTGCAGTCGTCGGACACGACCCACTTCAGCGTGACCTTCGCGTCGTGCGCGAAGCCACCCGCACGGAGCGCCTCGGTGACCGACAGGTACGCGTCCGGCAGGTCGATGTACTTGCCGACCAGGGCGATCGTGACGTCCTTCTTCGGCTCGTGCACGGCACGCAGGACCGGGGTCCACGAGGTCCAGTCGACCGGCCCCGCCGCGAGCCCGAGCGCGTCGACGATGACCTGGTCGAGGCCCTGGTTGTTCAGCAGCGTCGGGAGGTCGTAGATCGATGGCACGTCGACCGCGTTCACCACGGCGTCCTCGTCGACGTCGCACATGAGCGCGATCTTCTTCTTGTTCGAATCCGACACCGGACGGTCGCTCCGCAGGACCAGCGCGTCCGGCTGGATGCCGATCGAGCGGAGCGCGGCCACCGAGTGCTGCGTCGGCTTCGTCTTCTGCTCGCCCGAGGCGTTCATGAACGGGACGAGCGACACGTGCACGAAGAACACGTTGTTGCGGCCGAGCTCGTGGCGGACCTGCCGCGCCGACTCGATGAAGGGCTGGGACTCGATGTCGCCGACCGTGCCGCCGACCTCGGTGATGATGACGTCGGGCTGCGGGTCGTTCTGCGCCTGCTCGCGCATCCGACGCTTGATCTCGTCGGTGATGTGCGGGATGACCTGCACGGTGTCGCCGAGGTACTCGCCCCGACGCTCCTTCGCGATCACCGTCGAGTAGACCTGGCCGGTCGTGACGTTCGCGGACTGCGACAGGTTGATGTCGAGGAAGCGCTCGTAGTGCCCGATGTCGAGGTCCGTCTCCGCGCCGTCGTCGGTCACGAAGACCTCGCCGTGCTGGAACGGGTTCATGGTGCCCGGGTCCACGTTGAGGTACGGGTCGAGCTTCTGCATGACGACCTTGAGGCCGCGAGCCGTGAGGAGGTTGCCGAGGCTGGCCGCCGTCAGGCCCTTGCCGAGGGACGAGACGACCCCGCCGGTCACGAAGATCTGCTTCGTCACCTTCGGGGTCGCGTTCGAAGAATTGGTTCCGCCGCTGAGAGTGTCCGCCACGGGATTCCATCGTACGTCAGAACTGCCAGGAGGCGCGACCTCGGTTCGCCGTGGGCGTTGCGTCGGGCGTGTGGCCGGGTCTCCGGGCCGTGGTCGCGCCGTGCGGCGAGGCCCGCCGCACGGTGCGAGGCGGGCGCGAGCCGCGCCTCCTGGATCGGCGTGCGGCGACGCGATCAGGCCTTCTGGCCGGCGACGTCGAGCAGCTCGCGCGCGTGCTCCATGCCGCTGGCGCTGTCCCCGAGCCCGGACAGGAGCCGCGCCATCTCCTGCAGACGGTCCTCGCCCTCGAGGCGACGGACGCTCGACGAGGTGACCGCCCCGCTGGCGTCCTTCACGACGTTGAGGTGGTTGTTCGCGAACGCCGCGACCTGCGCCAGGTGCGTCACGACGATGACCTGCGTGCGTTCCGCGAGCTTCGCCAGACGACGACCGATCTCGATGGCCGCCGCACCGCCGACGCCGGCGTCGACCTCGTCGAAGACGAACGTCGGCACCGTCGTGCTGCCCGCCATGACCACCTCGATCGCCAGCATGACGCGGGAGAGCTCGCCACCCGACGCACCCTTGCCGATCGGCCGCGGGTCGGTACCGGAGTGCGGCTGCAGCAGGATCGACACCTGGTCGCGGCCGTGGCGCCGGTAGTCGCCCGCGTCCGAGACCTCGACCACGAGGGTCGCCCCGGCCATCGCGAGGGACTTCAGCTCCGCGGTGACGCGCTTGGCGAGGTCCTTCGCGGCCTTGGTCCGTGCCGTCGTCAGGGCCGCGGCGGCGCCGGCGAGCGTCTGCTCGTCCTGCTCGACCGCCTGCTGCAGCGCCACGATGCGGTCGTCGTCGCCGTCCAGTTCGAGCAGCCGATCACTCGCGCGCTGCCCGTAGGCGATCACGTCGTCGACGGTCTCGCCGTACTTGCGCGTGAGGCCGGCGAGCAGGGCCCGCCGCTCGTTGATGAGTTCGAGGTCGTGGCCGGCGTCGGGCTCGAGCGAGCCGAGGTAGCTCGACAGGCTCGCGGAGGCCTCGGACGCCTGGATGCCGAGCTCCGTGAGCTGCTCGAGCACGGGCTGCAGTTCGGCGTCGGACGCCGCGACTCGCTCGATCGCCCGGCGAGCGGACTCGACGAGGCCCACGACGTCCTGCACGCCGTCGAGCGACTCGCTCGAGAGGGCTTCGTGCGCGAGGCCCGCGGACAACCGGAGTTCTTCGAGGTTCCCCAAGCGCTCGGCACGGTCGGCCAGCTCGACGTCTTCGCCGGGCTGCGGATCCGCCGCTTCGATCTCGTCGGACGCCGCGCGGATGCGTTCGGCCTCGGCCACCCGGTCGTCACGGTCACGGGTGAGGGTCTCGAGTTCGCCGGTGTGCTGCTGCCAGGTGTCGTAGGCCCGCACGTACGCCGCGAGGACCTTCTCGAGCGCCGGACCGCCGAAGCCGTCGAGTGCGGCACGCTGAGCCGTCGCCGAGGTCAGCCGGATCTGGTCCGACTGTCCGTGCACGGTGACCAGCTGGTCCGCGAGCTCGCCGAGCACCGCGACGGGAGCGCTGCGGCCACCGACGGTCGCACGGCTGCGACCTTCGGCGGAGACCGTGCGCGTCAGGATGAGCTCGCCGTCCTCGACGATGCCACCGGCGTCCTCGACACGTTCGGCGACGGCGTCGTGCTCGGGCACGTGCCAGCGCCCCTCGACCACGGCGGTCGACGCGCCGCGGCGGACGGACCCCGCGTCGGCACGGGCGCCGAGGAGCAGCCCGAGCGCGGTCACGATCATCGTCTTGCCCGCACCGGTCTCACCGGTCACCACGGTGAAGCCGGGGCCGAGCTCGAGGGTGGTCTCGCCGATGACCCCGAGGTCGGAGATGGAGATCTCCTCGATCACAGGGTGTCCTCGTCGTCCTGCTGCGGGCCGCGCCACCCGGCGACGGGGAGCTGGAACTTCGCCACGAGCCGGTCGGTGAACGGGGCGTCCTTGAGGCGGGCCACACGCACCGGGTCCGGCGAGCGCCGGACCTCGACGCGGGCGCCCGGAGGGAGGTCGTGCGTGCGTCGACCGTCGCACCACAGGACGCCGACACCGCTCGTGCGACGCAGCACCTCGATCGCGAGGGTGCAGTCCGGGCCGACCACGATCGGCCGCGCGAAGAGGGCGTGGGCGCTCAGCGGCACCATGAGGAGCGCGTCGACGTCGGGCCAGACGATCGGCCCGCCCCCGGAGAACGAGTAGGCCGTGGAACCGGTCGGGGTCGACACGACCACACCGTCGCAGCCGAACGAGGACAGCGGGCGGCCGTCGACCTCGGTCACGACCTCGAGCATGCGTTCCCGGGAGGCCTTCTCGATGGTCGCCTCGTTGAGCGCCCAGGACGAGTAGACGACCTCGTTGCCGACGACGACGTCCACCTGCAGGGTGACGCGTTCCTCGACGTGGTACTCGCCGGACAGGGCTCGTTCGACCGTCGCCCGGAGCCCGTCCCGCTCGCTCTCGGCGAGGAACCCGACGTGTCCGAGGTTGACGCCGACGATCGGGGCGCCCGTCCCGCGCACGAGCTCGGCCGCGCGGAGGATCGTGCCGTCGCCACCGAGCACGATGACGATCTCGAGCTGGTCGGCCTGGACGTCGACGCCGAGGATGTCGACCTGCCCGACCGAGGCTTCGGCGCGGCGGATGTCGGCGTACTCGTCGAACGGCATGACCGGGACGAGACCGGCGGCGTGCAGGAGGTCGCAGACCTCGACCGCAGCGTCGATCGAGTCGCGGCGGCCCGTGTGGGACACCAGGAGGATGTGCCGGTCGTCGCTCATGCCGTCCCTTCCGTCAGTTCGGTCGCCCGGACGATCCATTCTGTCGGATTGGTACCGACATCCCGCTGGAAACGCGCCAGGTACTCGTGGTTGCCGTGCGTGCCGACGATCGGCGACGCCGCGAGCCCCGAGGTGCCCAGACCGAGGTCCCACGCTGCCCAGAGGACGTTCATGAGCGCGTCGTTCCGGAGCGCCGGGTCACGGACGATGCCCTCACGGACACCACCGCGGCCGACCTCGAACTGCGGCTTCACGAGCAGGACGAAGTCGTCGGCGGGGACGGACTCGACCAGCGCCGGCAGGACGAGCCGGAGCGAGATGAACGACAGGTCCCCCACCACGAGGCTCGTCTCGGCCGCGGCGGGGTCGAGCGCGAGGTAGGCCTCGGCCGTGAGGTTGCGCGCGTTCGTGCCCTCGACGACGGCGACACGGGAGTCGAGCGCCACCAGGGGGTCGAGCTGCCCGTGCCCGACGTCGAGCGCCACCACGCGTCGTGCGCCGCGGCTCAGGAGCACCTGGGTGAACCCTCCGGTGCTCGCACCGACGTCGAGCGCGACACGGTCCGACGGATCGACGCCGAACGTGTCGAGCGCGCCGAGGAGCTTCAGCGCAGCGCGCGAGACCCATTCGTCCGCACCGGCGACGTGGATCGGGGCCGATGGCCGCACCGGCGCCGACGGCTTGACGATCGCGGTGCCGGCGACGGTCACGCGGCCGTCCTGGATCAGTTTCGACGCTGCCGTGCGGGACTTCGCGAGCCCGCGGGAAGCGAGGAGCGCATCGAGCCGGACGGGCCGTTCGTCCTGCAGTGTCTCGTCGCCGTTGCCGTGCTCGTCAGGCACTCGTGCTGCCGCCGCTCTCGAGACGGGTCCGCAGTTCGTCGTGCAGCGCGGAGAACGCATCGGCGCGCTCGGCCAGCGGCAGCGATTCGGCCGCGGCGGTGCGCTGCCCGAAGTCGTCCGTCACGGCATGGTCGTCCGTCCGCACCTGGTCCGGATCGCCCGGGCGGGCGTCACGCTCGGGGTCCCGCTCGTCGTTCGACACCTCGGTCACGCTACTCGCCGCCGTACAGCTTCGGGTCGACGTCGAGCCCGTAGATCGCGAGCCCGGACTCCCAGATGAGGGCGGTCCCGGCGCGGAGCAGGTCGATCGCGTCGCCGTCGTCGAGCACCCGCACGACGTGGCCGCGCATCGCCACCGTGACGGCACCGACCGTGGCGTAGCGGGTACCGTCCGGGTCTTCCCGCCGGATGGTCACCGGGTAGGGCTCGGACAGGCCACGGAGGTCGTCGAGGATGTACGTGGGACGCGAACGTTGGTCGGCCGCGAGCACCTGCTTGGCCTTGTCGATCCCGGTGAGGACGAGGACGCTGGGGATGCCGGCGTCGTTCGCGCCCTTGATGTCCGTGTCGAGGCGGTCGCCGATGAACAACGGGCGCTCACCACCGAAGCGCGCGAGGGCTGCGTCGAAGATCGGCCGCTCGGGCTTGCCGGCGACCACGGGCATCCGACCGACGGCCTGGTGCACGGCGGACACGAGCGTGCCGTTGCCGGGCGCGATGCCGCGCTCGACCGGGATCGACCAGTCCATGTTCGTCGCGACCCACGGCACGTCCGGGTCGGCCAGGGCGAAGGACGCCTCGGCGAGGTGCGTCCACCCGAGGTCCGGGGAGAACCCCTGGATGACCGCCGCCGGCGAGTCCTCGGCGCTGGACGTCACGGTGAAGCCCGCTGCCTCGACGATGCTGGTCAGCCCCAGACCACCCGTGACGAGCACCGTCGCACCCGCGGGGACGAGCGTCTCGAGCAGCCGGACGCCCGCCTGCGACGAAGTCACCACGTCGTCCTCGGACACCTCGAGCCCGTACCGCTCGAGGTGCTCCGCGACGTCGACGGGGCGGCGCGATGCGTTGTTCGTGATGTAGCCGACGCGCGCGGTCAGGGAGGCGCGGGTCAGCGCCTCGACCGCGTGCGGGATCGCGTTGCGGCCGCGGTACACGACCCCGTCGAGGTCGGTGAGGACGACGTCCACACCGTCCGTCGGCGGCTTCGGCGCGTCAGTCGGCTGCGGACCCGTCGACGTCGGAGGGGTTGTCGTCGTCGATCTCGCCGGGCTCGTCTCCGGCCGGTTCGTCGTCGTCGGGCTCGTCACCGAGGGGCTCGTCGGCGAGCTCGGCGTCGGGCTCGTCGTCGACGGCTCCGGCGAACTCGTCTGCGGGTCCTTCGACTTCGAGCGTTTCCTCGACCACATCAACTGTCTCCCAAGCGTTCTCGTCGGCGACCTCGGCCAGGGCCGCTGCCGCACGATCGACACGGGCCCACCACTCGTCGGCCTCGTCCTGGCGGCCGAGCTCCTCGAGCGTGGCCGCGTAAGCACTGTAGAGCGCCGGGGACCAGCTGTAGGCAGTGGACGGGTCGAGCTGTGGAATCTCCAGCTCGCCGAGTGCGGCTGTGGGATTCCCGAGGTCGAGGCGCGCACCGGACATGGCGATGGCGAGCTCGACCTGCACGGCCGTGTCCAGCGCCGCGCGGTCGACGGACCGGCCGAGCTCGAGCGCCCGCTCGGGACGGCCGAGACCACGCTCGCAGTCGACCATCATCGGCAGCTGGTCGTTCCGGCCCGAGATGCGTCGGTAGGTCCGGAGCTCTCGCAGCGCCGTCGCGAAGTCACCGAGGCGGTACGCCGTGATGGCCGCCGTCTCACGGACGACGCCGACCCGGCCGGCTCGACGAGCCGCGCTCAGTGCGTGCTGGTTCGCGGTCTCGGGGTCCTCGTCGACCAGGAGTGCCGCGGCCACGAGGTGACGGGCGACCCAGTCGGCGTTGTCCTTGCTGAGCGTCTTGAGCTCCGCCCGGGCGACCTTGTCGAGATCGCGTGCCTGGATGTCCTCGGGGATCTCCGGGTCCTCGTGGCGGGGGCGGATCGACTTGGTGCCGTAGGGGTCGCGGTCCTCCCAGTCGTCCCGCGAGGCCTCGCCGAACCGCGCACCGGCGTGACGGCTGCCGTCGCCGAAGCGCTGACGATCGTCGCGGCCGCCGCGGTCACGGTCCTGGCCGCCGCGGAACGGACGGTCCCCGTCACGACGGGGTCGGTCGCCGTCACGGGCGGGACGGTCCGAGCGGAACGGACGGTCCCCGTCACGACGGGGTCGGTCGCCATCGCGAGCCGGACGGTCCGAGCGGAACGGGCGGTCGCCATCACGAGCGGGACGGTCCGACCGGAACGAACGGTCACCATCACGACGCGGACGGTCATCGCCACCACGGAACGGGCGGTCACCATCGCGACGCGGACGGTCGGTACCCCCACGGAACGAACGGTCGCCATCACGAGCGGGGCGATCCGACCGGAACGGACGGTCGCCATCACGAGCCGGACGGTCCGACCGGAACGGACGGTCACCATCACGAGCAGGACGGTCCGACCGGAACGGACGGTCACCGTCACGACGCGGACGGTCGTCGCCACCACGGAACGGACGGTCCCCGTCACGACGCGGACGATCCCCATCGCGAGCCGGACGGTCCGACCGGAACGGACGGTCGCCATCACGACGAGGACGGTCGGAACCCCCACGGAACGGGCGATCCCCGTCACGAGCAGGACGATCCGAGCCGCGCGGACCGTCACCACGAGGAGGACGACTCGAGTCGTCACGGTCACCACGCCAGGCGGGCCGCCGGCCACCATCGCGGAACGGACGATCGCCGTCCCGGTAGGAGCGCGCCCCGTCACGGGACGGACCAGCATCCCGAGCAGGACGATCCCCATCGCGCCGGGGAGCGTCGCGCCGGGGAGCATCGCGCCGGTCGCCCTCGCGGCGCTCGAAGTCGCGCGGCCCGGACGACCAACGGTTCCCACCGTCACGCCGAGGGGACCGGTCGCCATCCCGACCTCGTCGGTCTCCACGATCGCCGTCGTTCCGCCGCTGATCGTCGTCGTTCGCCACCGTTACTCCTCATTGCGTGCCCGAGCGCTCGCCCAGGCCATCGTCCGCTGTGTCGTTGTGTGTGTCGGCGCCGCACTGTCCCGCCCGTGCGCGTGTACCCAGTCCATCACGAACGAGCGCACGAGTCGAGCGAGGTGCGGCAGAAACAGAAGTAGCCACCGGCCTCCCGAGAACGAGGGTCTCCCCTACGAGTTCTCGATGGAGGGCCGATGGCCACATCTTCTTACTAAATTGAGTCCGGCGGCGTCCTACTCTCCCACAAGGTCCCCCTTGCAGTACCATCGGCGCTGAGAGGCTTAGCTTCCGGG